>DLXG01000268.1 GCA_003448875.1 Anaerolineaceae bacterium | reverse complement strand
TTGAACCGGCCATTCATCTGGCTGAAGAGGGCTTCCCTGTCGCCCCTTTGACCGCCTATTACTGGCAGCGCGGCGCAGAAAAATGCCTGAATCAAGCCCTGAATGGAACAGAACTCACCATCGAGGGACGCGCCCCGCCCCCGGGCGAAATCTTCCGTAACCCCGGTTTAGCCCGTACTTTACGAACCATTGCCGAAGGCGGTAAAACCGCGTTTTATCAGGGTGAAATTGCCCGGGCAATTGTGGCCGCCGTGCAGCAGGCCGGCGGATGTCTGAGCGAAACCGACCTTGCCAATCATACCAGTACATGGGAAATCCCCATTTCCATCGTCTATCGCGGTGTGCGAATCTGGGAATGTCCGCCCAACGGTCAGGGATTAACCGCTCTGCTGGCCTTGAATCTGCTGGCAGGATTTGATCTTTCCGGCCTCCCTCCGCTCAGCGCGGAACGACTGCATCTGCAAATCGAAGCCCTGCGGCTGGCCTTCGCGGATGCATTTCAGTATATTGCTGACCCGGCTTTTAACAGCATCCCGCTGGAAGCCCTGCTCAGCAAGGAATACGCCGACCGCCGCCGCAAGCTGATTAACCCCCATCAGGCTGCCAAAAATGTTCAGCATGGGCGACCCCTCGCCGCCAGCGACACGGTCTATCTATGCGCAGTAGACCAGCAGGGTAATGGCTGTTCTTTCATCAACAGCAATTACATGGGGTTTGGCACCGGCATTGTTCCGCATGGGTGGGGATTTTCTCTCCAGAACCGCGGACACAACTTCAGTCTTGACCCCAACCACCCCAATGCGCTGGCACCCGGCAAACGGCCCTATCATACCATCATCCCGGCTCTGGCTACTGATCCCGACGGCGGACTTTTTGGCGTGTTTGGGGTAATGGGCGGCTTCATGCAGCCTCAGGGACATCTGCAGGTGGTATGCGCAATGCTGGATGATCACCTTGACCCGCAGGCCGCCCTCGACCGCCCGCGTTTTTGCATTCAGGCCGACCGCAGCCTCGCGGCTGTGGCCCTTGAAGAAGGCATCCCGATTGATACCATTCAGCAGTTGCAAAATATGGGACATGCCGTAGAACGGATCAGCGGTCTGGGCCGCGCTCTGTTCGGACGGGGGCAGATTATCCTGCGCGATTCGGAATCGGGGGTTCTGTGGGGCGGCAGTGACCCGCGCGCAGACGGTTGCGCCATGCCGCTGGCCTGAAGTAAAATATAGAACAAATGGTTGAATTGAACGCCCACCTTCAGGGAATTTTAGATACCCTCCCCACCAAACCCGGCTGCTACCTGATGAAAGACGCCGAAGGGCAGGTGATCTATGTCGGCAAGGCGGTCAACCTGCGCAGTCGCGTGCGTTCCTATTTTCATAGTGGGCAGGATCAGGATCTCAAAACCCGCCAGTTAGTTCATCGCATCCGCGATATTGAGTGGATTGTGGTTGGCTCCGAACTGGAAGCCCTGATCCTCGAAATGAATCTGATCAAGAAATACCGCCCGCGCTACAACATCCGCCTGAAAGATGACAAGCGTTATCCATACATCAAGGTGCACTGGGCGGATGCTTTCCCGAAAGTGACCGTCACCCGTCAGATGGTGCGGGACGGTTCGCGTTACTTTGGCCCTTATACCAGCGTCTGGGCGGTGCATCAAACTCTGGACGTGCTGCGGCGCATTTTCCCCTACCTGACCTGCGACCGCGTTATCACCGGCAAGGATGAGCGTCCCTGCCTCTACTACGATATCAAGTTGTGCAGCGGCCCGTGCATTGGCGCGATTGATCAGGCATCCTACCGGCAAATGATCAACGACCTGTGCGAATTTCTGGAAGGACGCACCGCCCCGATTGTTGATCGTCTGCGTAACGAGATGGAGCAGGCCGCTGAAGAACTGCGCTTTGAGCGGGCAGCCGCTCTGCGCGACCAGATTCATGCCATTGAGCGGGTGGTGGAAAAACAAAAGGTCATCAGCAACGAGCAGATTGACTCGGATGTGATCGCCATTGCCCGCGACAACGGCGAAGCCTGTGTGCAGGTGTTCTTCATCCGCTCCGGCAAACTGATCGGACGCGAGTATTTCATCCTTGAAGGGGCAATGGGCGAGCCGGACAAAGAAGTCATTGAGGAATTCATCAAACAATTCTATTCCGAAGCCGCCAGCATCCCGCAGCAGGTTTTATTACCACAGGAAGTTGAGGAAGCCCAAATCATCAGTCAGTGGCTGCACAACCGCCGCGGTGGAGAGAAAGTAGAACTGCTCGTACCACGCAACGGCCCTCCGCAGGAATTGCTCCAACTGGCCGCTGAAAATGCGGTGGAAACGCTGCGCGCGCTCAAAGCTCAGTGGGAAGCCGACACCAACCGCCAGTCGCAGGCGCTGGCCGAGTTACAGCAAGCCATCGGTCTGGCTCAACCGCCCAACCGCATCGAGTGTTACGACATCTCCAACACTCAAGGCACGGCAGCGGTGGGCAGCATGGTGGTCTTTGAGCAGGGTGTACCGCGCAAGTCACTCTACCGCCGCTTCAACATTCAAACGGTCAGCGGGCCGGATGATTTTGCCAGCATGGAAGAGGTACTCACCCGCCGATTTCGCCGCTTTCAGGCTGCCCAGCAGGCGCGCGAGGCTCCCGGCAGCAAACTCGACCCCGCCTTTTCAATGCTGCCGGATTTGTTGATTGTGGATGGCGGTAAAGGGCAGCTTTCCCGTGCAGTAGCGGTGTTGAAAGCCTTTGAATTACAGGATAAAGTTCCGGTAATTGGTTTGGCCAAGCAGCAAGAAGAAATTTTCCGGCCGGGCCATAAAGAATCGCTTATCTTGCCGCGTCACTCTCAGGCTCTGTTCCTGATCCAGCGCATTCGGGATGAAGCCCACCGCTTTGCCATCACCGCTCACCGCAATCGGCGCGGCAAAGCCGGATTGGCCTCGCGTTTAGATGCCGTTCCCGGCATCGGGCCGGCGCGGCGCAAAGCCCTGCTGCAAAAATTCGGCAGCATCGAGGCCATTCAACAGGCCAGCCTTGAAGAATTGATGAGCGTTAAGGGCATCAACGAAGAGACTGCTCTTGCGTTGAAAACCATGCTGGAATAAAAACCGATTATTCCGCCTGCACAATGCGATTAGCGGGTAAGGCAGGTTCTTCCTGTAAGTTGAGCAGACGGGTGGAAAATGCCCATGTAATTAATCCCAGAGTGACCCCAAACCACAAGGTGGCCAGCCGGATGATCACTGTTGCCGCCGAAGCAATCGCCGGTGCGGCTCCGCCGACCAGCACCAGCATGCCGGCTATCGAGGCCTCTGAGGCGCCCAATCCGCCCGGTAATGCCGAAACTGCCCCAACTACCGTCGAAAATGCCAGAATAAAAACGGCGTTTGAAAAGGTTTCGAGACCGGCAGGCATCCCCAGCCCCGTCAGGATGAAGTAAAAACCAATTCCCTCCCCAAACCACGAAATTGTCCCCAATCCAACCCCGACCAGTGCCGCCTGCGGGCGGAAGAGAACAAAACTGCCCTCGTAAAACTCCCGCAATGCCGGTACGGCTTTGCCGAGCAGCGGCAGGCGTTCAGTAAAGCCTAAAATCCCCAAAGCCAGCGGACGAATTTGAGAAATGACAATGCCTGCCAGTAAAATTCCAAAAATCACAATAAAAGCCGGCCAGTACTGAGGATGAGCAATCACCCCAAAAACCGAAAGCATCAGGACGGCCAGACCATCACTGACCCGCTCGGCTACAATTAACGAAACACCGCGTGCCACCGGCAGACCGGTTTGCTGCTCCAACCAGATTCCTTTAAAAACTTCGCCAACTTTGCCGGGTGTTACCGCCAATGGAAAGCCTGCCACAAATATTTGCAGACTGCGCCGCCAGCTGAAGCCTAGCACCCCGACCTGATGCAGATAATACTGCCACTTAAGAAAACGCAAGGTATAGTTAAACAGGGTAAATAACAAAGCCAGTGGAAAGATGCGCCAGTCAA
>DLXG01000276.1 GCA_003448875.1 Anaerolineaceae bacterium | reverse complement strand
GGCTGTGTCCGGAAGGGGGATGAGAAAATACCACACCAAAAAGGTGACCACAGCAATGGCAATCACAACCGGGACGAAGATCGCTGAGACTTGGTCAACCAGTTTTTGGATGGGGGCTTTGCTGCCCTGGGCTTCTTCCACCAGCCGGATGATTTGGGCCAGTGCGGTTTCTTTGCCAACCCGGGTTGCCTCAAAGCGGATGAAGCCATACAGGTTGAGAGTCGCTCCGATGACGGTATCGCCGGCGCGTTTTTCCACCGGCATTGACTCGCCGGTGAGCATTGCCTCATCTACGCTGGTATGCCCCTCGATGATGACGCCGTCCACCGGGATTTTCTCGCCGGGGCGCACCAAAACCACATCGCCGATGGTCACTTCCTCAACCGGGATTTCCATTTCCTGACCGTTGCGCCAAACGCGGGCAGTGCGGGCTTGCAGACCCATCAATTTTTTAATGGCTTCACTGGTTCTGCCTTTGGCGCGTGCTTCTAAGAACTTACCCAGCCGTACCAGCGTGATGATCACCGCCGCTGTTTCGAAGTAAACATGGTCGTTGACCCAACCCAGCAGAATGGCAATGGAGTAAAAATAAGCCGCTGAGGTACCCATGGCGATCAAGACATCCATGTTGGCCGAACCATTGCGAAGGGCATGGTAAGCATTGCGGTAATACTGACCACCGACGTAAAACTGAACCGGTGTTGCCAGTACAAACAAGAGCCAGTTGAGCCACGGGGCGTGTTTCCATTCCATCGGGAGGAGCCCAAAGTCACGCCCCATCGAAAGAAGAAAGAGCGGCAACGTGAAGACGATGCCGGTGATTAATAAGCGTCGTTGATGACGAATCTCTGCTGCCCGGGCTTCACCTTCGGCATCGTGAAAAGAGGCGTCCTTTTCAATGGTGCTAAATCCAGCGGATTGGATGGATTTGCGAATTTCAGCCTGATTAACAAGGGTGGGGATATATTCCACCTGAACGCTCTCGGCTGCGTAATTGACTTGAACCTTAAGGACGCCATCCAGCCGGCTGAGGGCTTTTTCCAGCCGCCGGGCGTCGTTGTCATCGCTCATGCCGCGTACTGCAAAACTGGCCTGACCGGCGGCTACCCCATAGCCCGCCCGTTGAACGCGTTTGATAAGATCGTCCAATCCTACCAGAGCGGGGTCAAATTCCACCACCGCTCGTTCGGAAGACAGGTTAACGGCTACCGATTGAACGCCGCTTTGTTTTTTGAGATTGCGTTCAATGGTCGCCACACAATTTGCACAGGTCATGCCGGTCACCGGCAGGACAACTTGCCTAGTCTCGCTCATGGTTATTTTTGTACCGGGTAATTAATTTCTGCCAGAAGGGTCTCAATCTTTTCCGGGTTGGCAGGTGGCTCATAAGTAATGACGACCTGTCTGGTGCTCAGGTCAGCCTGAACGGACTGCACCCCTTCCAGTTCACTGACTTCCATTTCAATGGTATGAACGCAATGGTGGCAATGCATGCCTGGAACTGAGTAGGTTACCGTATTCATGTGATTCCTCCGTGTGAGAGTGGATTAAACTTTGGACATGGCTTCATAAACATCTACGATTTCGCGCAGGACACGTTCTCTTTCCTGAGGGTCCTCACCTCGTACGGCGGTAATCAGGCAGGTGTTAAGGTGGTTTTCCAGCAGGATTGAACTGACTTTGTTCAAGGCCGATTGCACCGCCTGTATCTGACGGATGATGTCAATACAGTAGGCATCCTCTTCAACCATCCTTTGGATACCGCGCAAATGTCCCTCAGCGGTTTTCAAACGATTGAGAACGGTTTTGTGTTTCATCAGCCACATCCTTTCGCGTGAACCCTCCCCGTGGGGGGTGGGGTATCTATATTCTATCTAATTGTGTCTATTTAGTCAAGTAATTTCTTTGCCCCCAATCATATTTTAACCAGATACCTTGTAAAATTGTCTTGACAGCCAGAATACTCCCTCTTACCATTACACCATGTTAATCTGGTTGCACGAGAGAAAGTGGTTTTTTCAAGTTCTAACTGGATTTTCTCTGGTGATTATTCTCTTGACAGGCCTTTTCTCGCCGGCTGAATCGAACGCCGGGCGGGCTCTGCCCCGAGTGGGGTTTGATGCACCAAATTTGACCTTGCCCAACGAACAAAATCAGATGATCGCCCTCAAGGATTTCAAGGGTTCGGTCATTATTCTCAACTTTTGGGCATCGTGGTGTCCACCCTGCCGGGCGGAGATGCCCGCTTTTCAAGAGGTATATGAGGGGTATAACGAACATTGCCTCGTGATCATCGGAGTGAATGCAACCTATCAAGATGATGCCGCAGCCGCCCGCCAGTTTGTGGCAGAGCGAGGGGTTAAATTTCCAATTTTATTCGATAATGACAATTCGGCTTCCCGCCTCTATCAGGTTCAGGCTTTGCCGACTACTTTTTTTATTGATCGGGGTGGCAAAATTCGCAAAGTGATTTACGGCGGCCCGTTGAACGAGGCATTACTTAGAATTGAGGTTGAGAAATTATTGGGGGAGGCGCGCTGATGCTGCCGGTTTTGAATGTTGGGCCGCTGGCTGTTCAGGTTCCGGGGTTGATTCTGCTAGTGGGAATCTGGATCGGGCTAAATCGCATTGAGGCATTTGCCCGCCGGCAGGGAATGGAAGTAGAGCGGATCAGCACCCTGATTTTTTACGCCTTGCTGGCGGGAATTTTAGGGGCGCGTTTAGGTTACATTGCCCAAAATGTGGCAGCGTTCCGTCAACAGCCCTTCGACGCGTTCTCTTTATCCCCCCAGATGCTGGATTTGCCATCTGGTTTGGCGGCTATGGTGTTGACCGGTCTGATTTACGGGCAGCGTAAAGGCCTTGACCTGTGGCGGACTCTGGATGCGCTTACGCCGGGGCTGGCGGTGGTGATGATGGCAGTGGCGTTGATGAATCTGGCTTCTGGAGATGGCTTCGGCCTACCGGCACACTTGTTTTGGAGTATTTATCTGTTCGGTGAGTGGCGTCACCCAACCCAGATATACGATTTTGCTCTGGCACTCCTGATCTGGCGAGTGATTGATTCAAAGGCTGATGATTTAACCCTGCCGGGTGGCACGCGCTTTTTGACCTTTGTGGCCTTATCCGCAATTGCGCGTATCCTTGTAGATGCCTTTCGGGTTGAAAATGTGGTGAGTGGACTAGGCGGGGTGCGGATTACGCAGGTGATTGCCCTGCTCATCCTGCTGGCATCCGTTCAAATGATCCGCATGCGAAGATCTACTCAGGTGTAAAGAGGAACTTATGAACTTGAAGGGGAAAACTGCTCTTGTGACCGGGGGCGCGCATCGGGTTGGTAAGATGCTTTCAATGGCACTGGCTGAAGCGGGGGTGAATGTCATCGTGCATTATGGCTCTTCCCAAACCGCTGCTCAGCAAACCTTGGCGGAAATTGAGGAAAAAGGTGTCAAGGGCTGGATGATACAGAGCGATCTGGCCGAATTGGAACGAGTAAAAAAACTGGTAGAGAACGCCTGGGAGCTTAGCCCGTTTCAAATTCTGGTCAATAACGCTGCTATTTTTAAGCCACTTTACTGGGATCAGGTAACCACAGGCGAATGGCAAAGACACATGAATATTAACCTGACGGCGCCGTTTCTTCTCAGTCAAGCCTTTGCCCGGCAATTAAACGGAGAGGAAGGC
>DLXG01000180.1 GCA_003448875.1 Anaerolineaceae bacterium | reverse complement strand
TGGCGGCACTCGCTGGGCGTGGCAATTTGCGCCAGAACGATTGCCCAGAAACGCCGCTGGAAAAATATTGAGGAATTTTATTTTGCCGGTCTGCTCAGCGATATTGGCAAACTGGCACTGGAAAAGTTGCTGCGCAGCATGGTTTTCAGTTTAGGTGATTGGCAATCGGCCTCATTTTTGGAGATTGAACGCTCGTATTTTGGAATTGACCATGCCATGCTGGGAGCTGAGATGGCACGCCGCTGGCGCTTGCCCGAGGGTCTGGTGGCGGTAATTGCCCACCATCATAACCCGGCCGCTGCCGGCCCGTATCAGGCACAGGCTTATGCCGTGCATGTGGGCGATAGCATTATGATGATGTTGGGCATTGGAATTGGAAGGGACGGCTTGCAGTACGCTCTGGATGAGCGCGCAGTGGCCGCTCTCAACCTGACCGAAGCCGAACAGGAAGAACTGGTTTCGGCAGTGATGGATCAAATTGAACTGGCAGAAATGTTAATCACACTGCCCGGCTCCGCTTGAGGCTGCCGTGCGGTGACTCAGGAGGCATGAATGTATGGATGTTAAATTCTTAAATCCCTTTGTTGAGGCAGCCGTTGAAGTGTTAAAGGCGGAGATTGGCGTCAATGTTCAGCGCGGCAGTCTCTCCCTGCATCAATCCGCGCTGACCACCGACGATGTTACCGTCCTCATTCATCTGGTCGGGCAGGTACATGGGGTGGTCATGTACGGGATGAACACCCAAACCGGCATACGCTTTGTAACGCAGATTTTAGGTCAGGAATTTACTGAATTTGATTCGTTAGCGCAGAGCGGCGTGGCGGAACTGGGGAATGTCATTTCCGGGCGGGCTACGATTAAATTCTCGCAAGCCGGCTACGCCTCCAATATTTCACCGCCCACCCTGATCAGCGGCAAAGGGGTGCAGATTTCCACCCTCGACTTCCCGCGCATTGTCGTACCTCTTCAAACCAATCTGGGGGAGTTGACGGTGCACCTGGCCTTGCGCGAAAACCGCAACGGCAAGCCCGAAGAATTTGTGGCTCTGACCCCTGCCGCCAAAGGCAGTTGAGCAGAAAGGATTTGCCATGAACGTCAAGTTTCTCAACCCATTTGTGGAAGCGGCTTACGAGGTGCTGCGCGCCGAAACCGGTGTGGAGATAAACCGCGGAGAATTGCGGCTGGAACAGGGCATGTATGTGACCGATGATGTGACGGTCATCCTTTCGCTGGTTGGAGCGGTTGAAGGCACTGTTTTTTACAGTATGAACCGCCCGGCTGCGGTACGCTTTGCTTCCATCATGCTGGGAGAGTCTCTTTCGGAACTGGATGGGCTGGCACAATCGGGCATTGCTGAAATTGGCAATGTCATCACCGGCCGGGCCAGCATGAAACTCTCCGAAAACGGTTATGAGTCGAATATCTCTACTCCCTCCCTGATACTGGGTAAGGGGGCTTCCATTTCAACGCTGGATTATCCGCGGCTGGTGGTGCCGCTGGTAACTGACGCAGGCTCGGTTGAAATCCACCTGGCGCTGCGTGAAGGCAAACGAGGTTTGAAAACACCTCAAATTCCCGTCCCAAATGTCAAAGCCGTCAACGGATAGATTTATAAAAAAAAATGAAAGGAGCAAAATAAGCGATGGAACATCAACTGGTAGTTTTTGAACTGGAAAACGAGAAATACGGCGTGGATATTGCCTCGGTGGAGGGCATCATTAAAATGCAGGAAATCACCCGCCTGCCGCATGCGCCGGAATTCATCGAGGGCATTACCAATCTGCGCGGCACGATTGTGCCGGTGGTGGATTTGCGCACCCGCTTTGGCCTGCCCCGCAAAGAGCCGACCCGCGATACGCGCATCGTGATTGCCAACATGGACTCCAGCAAGGTGGGCATCATCGTGGATGCGGTCACGCAGGTTATTCGTGTTCCCGACGATAAAATCGAACCCCCTCCTCAAATGTCAGTGACAATTAATTCGGCGTTCATTAAGAACATTGCCAAACTGGAGAGCGAACTGGTCATCCTTTTGGATTTGGGCAAAGTGCTCTCGACCGAAGAGCGGGAATCTTTAGCGGTAATGGCATGATTTCTCCGTTGCGATCCATCCCCGACCGGCGAGTAGCCCTGGCGTACTGGCGGCAAAAAACTGGCCGACGGGCGGCTGAGCGTCTGGCTGCGCCCGACTTGCTGGAGATTTTGCTGGACGGCTACTGTGTGCTGGATGAACAGGGGCGCATCCAGCACACCAACCCGGCGCTGGAAAATCTGCTGGGTTGTCCGGCCAGTCAGTTAAGCGGCAGGCTGCTGATGGATTTTATCGAGCTAAACTGTCAGACCGATTATCTTTCTCTGCTGGAATTGATGAAATACAGCCACAGCCGGGTCGGGCCGCTGGAAATCGAGATGAAATCGGCTGCAGGGGAGCCATTGGCTGTCTTTTTAACCCTCGCCCCTTACTCCAACGGCAGTCCCAACAATGCTCAGGTTTTGCTGCGGGATGTTTCCCAGTGGCGGCAGGTGCAAAATGAACTGGTCGCCGTCAATTTGATGCTGGAACAATCCTTTACGGATACGCTCGAAGGCTGGGCGCGGGCATTGGAATTGCGCGATTATGAAACCCACGGGCATACCCAGCGGGTGGCCGAAGCCACGGTTCAGCTGGCTCTGGAGGTCGGTTATCGCGTGGAAGAGGTGTTGAACCTGAGGCATGGTGCTTTGCTGCATGATATTGGCAAGATGGCCATCAGCGATACCATCCTGCTCAAACCCGGCCCGCTCAACGAGGCCGAATGGGAGATCATGCGCCGTCATCCGGTTTACGCCGAGCAGTTGCTGCGCCAGATTGATTACCTGCGCCCGGCCATTCCCATCCCTTACTGTCACCATGAGAAGTGGGATGGAAGCGGTTACCCGCGCGGGTTAAAAGGGGAGCAAATCCCGCTGGAGGCACGGTTATTTGCGGTGATTGATGTGTACGACGCCTTGCGTTCCAGCCGCCCATACCGCTCTGAGCCGTGGAGCGAAGAACGAACACTGGAGCATATTCGCCACGGGGCGGGAACTCACTTTGATCCAGAGGTAGTCAAAGTCTTTTTGCGAATGAAGGGATTTGCGTAAAGAAAAGCGGTGAGGGGGGAAGGCAAATCATTGGTGAGAGGACTGCCACCACGCCACCCCCACCAGACCCGGCCCGGCATGAGCGCCGATGACCGGCGTCATCTCTGTAATGTAAAGTTCTGCTGGATGCAGTTTCTCTTGCAGGGCCTGGGTCAGTTGCTCAGCACAACCGGCATCATCCGCATGGAAGCAGATCAGCACACTGCCCTCTGATTTGAGATTTTTTTCCAGCCATGTCAACATGCGCTCAATTGCCTTGCGGCGGGTGCGTTCCATGCCTTCCAGATGAATCTGTCCCTCCCGCAGGGTAAGGATGGGATAAACCCGCAGGGCCGCGTTGAGCAGCGGGCGAATGGCACTTACCCGCCCGCTATGTTCAATAAAGGAAAGTGTATCCAAGACGCCGATCATTCCGATGTGCTGACGGGCATCGGTAAGCGCGTGTTTAATTTCATCCGGCGATGCTCCCTGCCGGGCAAGCCGGGCTGCCAGCATTGCCATCAAACCCTGTGCCGGGCCGGCAACGCCGCAGTCAATTACCTCAACCTTCAACTGGTCACTCAATTGTTCGGCAGCCAGACGGGCGGAGTTGTAGCATTGGGTCAGATCGGCGGGCGGGGTCAGCACCAGTGCAGACGATACCCTGCCGTCCAATGCCTGTATGTGGCTGAGATAATCCCCTGGCGAGGGTGCTGCGGTGGTAGGCTGGGTATTGCTGGTTCGTAAACTCTGGTAATAGGCGCGCCGGTCAATGGTTTCGTCATCGGGCAGGGCCTTTCCATCCAGAATCAGGCTCATCGGTACAATGTGGATGCCTTCACGCTCCGCCAGTCCAGACGGCAGCGAGGCGATGCTGTCGGTGAAAATCGCTGGGGCGCTCGAACGAGCCGGACGGGGTGAGTAAGCCGGGAATAATTCGACCAGTATTTGACGCTTATCATTCAGTTTGAGCCAGCGGGGCAGCAGGTGCGGAATGGCACACAGAGCGGTGGTGAAAGCCAGAATTAATGGTGACCAGATCACCCACGTATGCTGACCCTGCAGATAATTCAAATAGATGAGCAGCGGGAAAGCAATCAGGGTTGCCAGAATGCCGCTGCCGAGTGTGGCAAAATACACCAGTCCATAGACTGGCAGGGCGATGAGGGTAGAGCCCGGCGTCAGGGCCAGCAAGCCCCCCAGTGAGGTGGCCAGGCCGCGTCCGCCTTTGAAGCGGAAATAGACGGGGTAGTTATGGCCTACCACGGCGGCTACCACGCAAAACACAGCACAACCCTCACTCAATAAAAGTGCCCGGGCGGCCAGCACGGGGATGCCGCCTTTGGCAATATCCAGCAGGGCAACGAGGGCTGCCGGTACCAGTCCCACCGAACGGGCTACATTGGCCGTTCCGGCGTTACCATCCCCCAGCAAGCGAATATCGGTTTTCTTCCATAAACGGGTAATCAGTACCGCCGAGGATACCGAACCCAGCAGATAACTGAAGATCAAGGCGAGCACACACTGCATCATTGTTCCACCTCCTTCCTGTGCCTTGCCTGAGGAGAAACCGGCCACAATGCGGCTGCTCAAAAACCTTTATTTGATTGTAACAAACAATTATAGGATGGAGATTAACAACAGAGCGGATCCCCCCTCAGGGAAGGGTTAAATCAATTGCGCGTGGGTCGAGAGGGGCAAAGACGGGAGGGAATTGATCGGGGCGGTAATCGGCCTGGCGTGCTGCATGGATGGCAGGCAGGTTGGATGCCGAGGCGGGGTATGCGGGTGCAAAGATTAAAACCAGCGTTGTGGTTGTTAGAACGGCCGCAAGCACCAGCGTGAGGATCAATTGCAGGGTCAGGCGGGAGAATGAGGTCTGAGCAGGCATCTCTGATTATCCTTAGAGGGTAACTTCCACTTGCGGAATTTCACGCGGGGCGGAAAGACGGTAGACCATCACCCGTTCCAGTTTTCCTTTCACCGAATGCAGCCCGAGCGGTTCGAGGGTGAATTGCTGCTGATTTTCTTCCAGTGCGGTAAAAGTGGCATGTCCAATTACCGCACCAGTGCCCTTAATCAACTGGCGGGTGAGTGATTCCAGCCGTTGAGCGGTATTGACCGTATCACCGATGATGGTGTAATGCAGACGATCTTTGGCGCCCAAACCCCCGGCGATGACCACGCCGGTGTTGATGCCGATACCGGTAATCAAGGGCGGGTCACCGCGCTGCTCGCGGGTGCGGTTGAGTTCGTCAATGGCGGCCATCATCTCCACCGCTGCCTGACAGGCCGCCAGGGCACTCTTTTTGGGGCTGAGCATACGCGGCAGAATGCCAAAAAATGCCAGCATGGCGTCCCCGTCAAACTTGTTAACCACACCGCCGTGCTTGACAATGATCGGCACGATCCGGTCGAAGTACTCGTTCAGCCAGTTCATCACCCGGGCCGGATCGGCCTGTTCACTGAGGGTGGTAAAACCGCGAATGTCGCTGATTAATACGGTGGCGACGGCCTGTTGACCTTCCAGCCGCACATTGCCGGAGCCGAATGTCTGGCGCAGCTGCTCGCGCACTTCCGGTGAAACGGTGCGCCCCAGCAGGTCACGGTAGATAAAGCCTTCCTGCAAGCCGGCAATCATGGCATTGAAAGCATGAGCCAGAACGGATAACTCATCGTTGCCGTCAACGCTGACTTTGACACCCAGGTTGCCCTGTGCTACCTGCGAGGTAGCCCGCACCAGCCGCAGCAGAGGCCGGGTGATCAGGTTGGCTAAATAAATCCCGACCAGAATGACCAGCAGGATGGAAATGGTGATCAATAAAAAGACTTGCAAGCGGGTGATCTGGCTGGTGCGAACAAGAAATGCCTGCGGCAGGGCCACTCCCAGCAGCCCCACATCTTCTCCACTACGCACTTCCCATGGGCCGAGCAGTTC
>DLXG01000065.1:536-8835 GCA_003448875.1 Anaerolineaceae bacterium | reverse complement strand
GCTTAATCTCTCCGCCAGCCGAGATTCCCCGCTGGCTTTGGTCAATTCCCACAAAGCGCGATCCCAGTTCGCCAGTTGTAACGGCTTGCGGTAGCCCTGAATGATCTCCTCGGTGATTTTGGAAGGATCGTGCCAGGCAGCTTTCAAAAAGGCATCTCCCTGTTCGCCGGCTATTGAGCGCGCAAACCATGGCCCCAGCCGGTCAAACTGCGGCGTACAAAGCAAGGGACGGATCCAGGCTGGTGCGCCACCGCCTGCATAAATGGCCGCATCCACCAAAACCAGGGCACTGACCCGCTCCGGGTGGGCTAAAGCAGCCGCCATTGCAACCGTTCCACCGGCGGAGTTTCCAATCAATACGGCCCTCTCAATCCCAAGCCGATCCATCAATCCGATAAGCAAACGAACCTGTGAATTTAAGGTGTAGGGCGATTCGCCCTCCCAATCACCGGGCATGGGGCGTTCCGTCAAACCAAAGGCCGGGCGGTCAAACGCCATCACAGTACCGGTTTCCGCCAATGGTTTCATCACTTCCCGCCACGAAAAAGTACTCGCTCCAAACCCATGCAGGAGAATCATCACCGGTTCTCCGCTGCCGTATTGTTTGTAGTGCACATCAATACCGTTGACCTCGACAAAGCGGCTATCCTCGTCCATTAAGGCTGTAACCGGTAGCGGTTCTGGCAAGGGTGGAATTGGAATTACTAACGGGCCAAACACAATCACCAAAATGACAACCAGCAGGAACAACCCGATCAAACGTAAAGGCTTCATTTTTCCACCCTGTTGAGAGAAATTTGTTCCAAAAATCGCGTGGTTTCAGCAATGACAATCAACTGCTGATCTTCCCGGCTAATTACCGCTTCGCCATCGCCGGGTTGATTTCCATACCAGCCAAACTGAGCATGATTTCCGCCGGCAATTTGCACCCAGCGTGTGTCGGGTGGCAACAGGGTGCGTGAGGCTTCGATCTTATCAATAGTTGCCAGTCCGTCCTCGCTGGCATAGATGGAAATAACTTTAACCGCTGCATCTTTGAGGGAATTGTTATCAGCGGGGTAAGCAGCCCATAAGACCAGTCCTTGAACCAATCCCGGCTGCTGGTGAACAAAATTGGCTGCCATCGCTCCGCCCAGCGAGTGACCCCCAATTGCCCAGTAACGAATTTGAGGATTGGCAGTGATTACCTCCAATCCTTTTTGGGGCGAGAATACCGCTAAATTAAAGGGCATAGGCACGAGCGCGACAAAGTAACCGCTTTCGGCAATTCCTCGCGCCAGCGGTGCATAAGCGCGCCAGTCCACCCGTCCACCGGGGTAAATAATAAAACCGCTGCTGATCCGACCCTTGTTGTTGGGAGTAAATTCCCACCACTCTCCCCGCGATTTTACCTGAATCTGCTCGTCGCTGACCAGAGCTTGTTCAGCCTCCGGCATCGGGCCTAAGGGGGTATATGCCCACAATGTGAAACCGCCAAAAAGCAAAAGAAGAACGATGAGAGGCAGTAGCCATACATAGCGTCGTTTATTCATAATTTCATTCTAAACCACACCGCATGATGGAACAAGATATAATTGTACAAAGGTTTTACAAACCGCCATGGAGGAACAAACGATGGGTGAAATTTACAGCCATTTTGCAGAGGTCTATCAGAAAGGCTCTTATCCCGAATTTTCAAAATGGATACTAGGTCTGTTGCCCTCCCTGCTTGACAAATTTTCCTTACCGCAGTCGGGTAAATTACTAGACCTTGCCTGCGGTGAAGGCACCTTTTTAGAAGGAATGGTGTTAAGTGGCTGGCAGGTGAGCGGATTGGATCAATCTTCGGCAATGCTTCGTTTGGCTGAAGAACGTTTGAAAAAAACTGGTCAACCCTTTCGCCTGATCCATGATGACATGCGCAATCTCAATTTTCAAAATGAGTTTGATTTGATCACCTGCTGGTTCGATAGCATGAATTATTTGCTGGATTTGACAGACCTGGAAAACGTGTTCAACCGCGTTTTTCGGGCATTAAAACCCAAAGGCGGATTCCTCTTTGACATGAATACGCTTTACGGGCTGTTCGTCCGCTGGCAACAGCAACCAATGTACATCTCTCAAGAAGATGAAGACCTCTTAGAAATTCACATTCCATCCTGCGATTACGAAAAAAGTGAAGCATCTTTGCGAATAATCCTCTTTATTCGCGATCCCCAGACCAATCAATGGAATCGCTGGGAAGAGATTCACACTCAAAGAGCCTACCCCATGAACCTTATTCAAGCCACCTTAGAAAAGGCCGGGTTTCAAGTATTGGCAAGACTCGGCAACCTGACCGAACAAAGCCCCGCGTTGCCCAATTCCGGACGGGTGTGGTTTATCGCCCAAAAGACTGCTTAGCCAATTTCATCTCTGACCTGCTGCCAGATACCGGCAAACATTTCACGGGTCAACCGCCCGGTTTGAGTGTTTTGCCGGCTGGGATGGTACGATGCCAGTAACCAGGGTAAATGATCGTCTGGTTTGTAAAACGCGCCATGCCGGAATGGCAGCAGGGGATTTTGCGGACGCAGGATTTTTTGAACCCGTTCAAAGGCAATCCGCCCCAAAGCCACCACACCTTCCAGCCGGGTGAGCAGGCGGATTTCCTCAATAAGATAAGTTTGACAGTTCTCAATTTCGTCTCTGAGAGGACGATTGTTGGGGGGCGCACAGCGGCAAACCGCTGTGATAAAGACATCCTGTAATTCCAATCCATCTCCCGCGCTGGTGGCAGAAGGCTGGCTTGCAAAACCAGCCTCGTACAAAGCCCTGTAAAGGAAATCGCCCGAAGAATCGCCGGTGAACATTCGACCGGTTCGGTTAGAACCGTGCGCACCTGGCGCCAATCCCACAATTAATACCCTTGCCTCTACATCTCCGAAACCCGGCACCGGTTTGCCCCAGTACTCCCAGTCTTGAAACGCGCGCCGGCGCTCCCGCGCTACTTTCTCCCGCCATTCCACCAATCGCGGGCAGCGCCGGCAGGTTAAAATGGATTGATTTAATCGTTCCCACAAGTGCTGGGGTGTGGACAAGGTATCTTTAATCCTCTTCGCTGATAAGGACAGTTTTCAACCGCACGGCGGGACTGTTGACCTTCATAGGGTCACGGGCAGGTATGGATAGCAGGACATCTAACCCGGCAATGACCTCACCAAATACCGCATGGCGGTTGTCCAGCCACGGAGTTGGAACATGGGTAATGAAGAACTGTGAGCCGTTGGTGTTAGGCCCCGCGTTAGCCATCGAGAGAATACCGGGCTTATCGTGCTTTAAAGAGGGATGAAATTCATCCTCAAAGCGATAACCCGGCCCTCCCCTGCCTGTGCCGGTGGGGTCGCCGCCTTGCGCCATGAAATCGTCAATCACGCGATGGAAAATCGTATCATCGTAAAAGCCTTGCCGGGCAAGGAAAACAAAATTATTAACGGTTTTAGGGACTTTATCGGCATGTAAGCGCACAACGATATCACCCTTTTCCGTGACGAACGTGGCGGTGTAGTGTTTTTTGGGGTCAATCTGCATGGCTGGCGGCTGCGCCCATTGCAAATTCTTTTTGGTCATCGCTGCTCCTTTTGGATTTACAGAATTAACATCGCATCGCCAAACGAATAGAACCGGTACTCGCGGCGGATGGCTTCCTCATAGACGTTCAAAATTTGTTCTCTGCCGGCAAACGCCGAAACCAGCATCAGCAAGGTGGAACGCGGCAGGTGGAAATTGGTTATCATGGCGTCAACCGCCTTGAAAGTGAAACCCGGTAATATGTATAAGCGGGTGCTTCCCGTAAAGGGCGCAACGACTTGCCCGGCCTGAGCATGCATGGCTGCAGTTTCAAGCGTTCGCACAGAGGTGGTTCCCACAGCAATGATCCTTCCTCCGGCTGCCCGGCATGAATTGATTATCCCGGCTGTCTGTTCGTCCAACTCACACCATTCACTATGAATCGTGTGTTGGCGGGGATCTTCTTCATTCACCGGAGCGAAGGTATCCAGCCCCACATGCAACGTAACCCGCGCAAAGCGGACACCTCTCTCTTCAAGAATACCGATTAATTCCGGTGTAAAGTGCAATCCGGCTGTCGGCGCCGCCGCTGAACCGGGCTCTCGGGCGTAGACGGTCTGGTACCGTTCCGGGTTTTCCAGTTTTTCATGAATATACGGCGGAAGCGGCATTTGCCCCTGTTGTTCAAGATAGGGTTCTATTTCCACCTCAAAACGGACGATTCGGCGCGCCCCATCTAACACTTGCTCAACAATGGCGCGAGGTCCTTCTACCAGTTGAATGACGGTTCCTTCTCGAACCTTCTTGCCCCCAACGAGGGCTTCCCAAACCCTCTCGCTTTCACGCCGGAGTAGAAGAATCTCGACCTTTCCCCCGCTCGGCTTTATACCAAAAACCCGCGCCGGTATCACCTTTGTCTGATTGATGACCAGAACATCACCGGGATTCAGATACTCCGGCAGATTGTAAAAGATACGGTGTTGAATATCACCGGTTTGACGATTGAACACCAGCAAACGGGAATTGTGGCGCGGCTCAACGGGATGCTGGGCTATTCGCTCCGGTGGGAGATGATAATCAAAATCGCTGGTACGCATGGTATGATGAGTGAGGGTCAAGTTAATCCGTTGGTGAAGCATCGAATAAAGTGGGTTGGCGCTGTTCTCCCGGAAAGGCAATACCCAGATGTTCATACGCCAGCCGGGTTGCCACTCTACCCTGCGGTGTGCGATCTAAAAAACCCAGTTGGAGCAGGTAAGGTTCGACCACATCCATGATGGTATCCGGTTCTTCGCCAATTGAAGCCGCAATCGTGTTCAAACCAACCGGACCTCCACCGTATTTTTCAATTACAGTACTCAACACCCGCCGATCCACATCGTCCAGACCCAACGGGTCTACATTCAGCAAATTGAGTGCTTCACGGGCTACTTCGCGGCTGATGGCTCCATCGGCCCGAACCTGGGCAAAATCACGCACACGCCGCAGCAAACGTAAAGCCACACGCGGGGTTCCCCTCGCCCGTCGGGCAATTTCCTCAATACCAGCGGGCTCGGCTGGTACCTTTAAGATTTGGGCGGCCCGCTGAACAATGACGCACATGGGTTGTAACTCGTAATAATCCAGCCGGTAAACCGCCCCAAAACGAGCCCGCAAAGGTGCACTGACCAGCGCCAGCCTGGTTGTAGCCCCAATCACCGAAAAACGCGGCAGTTTCAGACGAATCGAACGTGCCGAAGGGCCTTTACCAATGACAATATCCAGCGCAAAATCCTCCATCGCCGGGTAAAGCACCTCTTCAACCGTTTTCCCCAACCGATGAATTTCATCAATGAACAAAATATCACCGGCATGAAGGTTGGTTAGGATAGCCGCCAGATCACCGGCTCGTTCAACCGCCGGCCCTGCCGTAATTTTGATGTTGACGCCCATCTCGTTCGCCAAAACATGCGCCAGGGTGGTTTTTCCCAGGCCGGGCGGCCCATAAAACAACACATGATCCAGCGGTTCATTCCGTTTGCGGGCAGCACTGATCAAGATAGACAGATTTTCTTTAACCTGATCCTGTCCGATGACTTCGTTCAAGTGACGAGGTCGCAAGGCCTGATCCAGTCGGTCATCCGGACGGGCTTCGGGTTGAACCAATCGGTTTGTTGAATCGCTCATGGCAACGATTATACCCTCTTTCGTTTGGTCGAATGGGTTTATAATGGTAAAAATCTTCTCCGAGGAGCAGATATGTCCCAGGTCTTCATCTCTAAACATCCACTGGTTGCCCATAAACTGGCAAAACTTCGCTCAACCCAGACCGAACCAAAAAAGTTCCGTGAGCTGGTGCGGGAAATTACCATCCTGCTTGCCTACGAAGCCACCGCCGATTTACAGATTCAGCCTGTTCAGGTACAAACCCCTTTGGGAACTGCCCCCGGCGCTGAGTTGTTAGAAAAAATTGGCCTGGTGCCGATCCTCCGGGCCGGGCTGGGGATGGTTGAAGGGATTTGGGAAATGATGCCTTCCGCTGAAGTCTGGCACATTGGCATTTATCGGGATGAAAAGACCCTCAAACCCGTCCAATACTACAACAAACTCCCCACCGAACCGCGCGTGGCGGTTTGCCTGATCCTTGATCCAATGCTGGCTACCGGCGGTTCTGCGGTTGCCACAGTGGATATCCTCAAACAATGGGGCGTCAAGCGCATCAAATTCGTCGGTTTGATCGGCGCACCGGAAGGCATCCAGAACATGCAGCAGCATCATCCCGATGTGCCCATTCATCTGGCGGCAGTTGATGATCACCTGAATGAGATTGGATATATCGTACCGGGCCTGGGAGATGCCGGCGACCGCCAGTTTGGAACGGGATAGACCTATCCACCAATTTGAATCATACAGCGGCCATTTGGGGTAATGTGATTGGTCAACCGATGGGCTGCCGGCTTTCTATTCACCGCCTCCAGTAACAACGGCAACACTGGCTGGCCGCTCCGCAGAGCCGGCAGAACCGGTATTTCCAAATCACTCATCAGGCATGGGCGCAGGTTACCATCCGCCGTCAGACGGATACGATTGCAGCGCTGACAAAAATGCTGTTCGGTCAAGGGTGAAATAAAGCCAACCGTGCCAATCCCACCCTCCAGCCGATAGGGTAACGCCGGCCCCGAGTCTCCCGGTAAATTGACCGGATGCAAGCCTAAAGGCTTTAATAACGCCATTACCTCACTGACCGGCATAAAAATATCTTCCGGGGGTGGGAATCCCTCTCCCCAAGGCTGTTGATTTTCAATCGGCATCAGTTCAATAAAGCGCAAATTCCAGGCATGGCTCAAAGTTAACTTTGCCAGCTCAATCAGCTCGTCATCATTAATCCCCCGCATAATCACGGTGTTGATTTTTATCGGCATCAACCCAACTTCTTCTGCTGCTGCAATCCCCCTCAGCACTTTTTCCAGCTCACCCCCCCGGGTAATTCGGGCAAATTTCTCGGCATTCAGGGTATCCAAACTGATATTAACCCGCTTTAAACCGGCCGCAGCAAGTGGTCGAGCGTATTTTTCAAGCAATATCCCGTTGGTCGTCAGGCTGATATCCTCAATCCCCTCGATATTTGCAATCATCTCCACCAGTCGGTATAAGTCAGCACGCACCAAAGGTTCACCACCGGTAATGCGTACTTTGCGAATACCCTGTCTGGCAGCCACCTCTACAAAGGCTGCAATTTCTTCATACCGCATGATTCGCTCATGCGGGAGGTAAGGCACTCCTGTTGGAGGCATACAATATACACAACGAAAGTTGCAGCGGTCGGTAACAGAGATGCGTAAGTAGGTAATTTGCCTGCCAAACGAATCGATCAGCAAGGGATTATTCTCCTTTTCATCCATCATTCTACCCAAAAGGGATTATCTTTTCACCTAACCTTACTCCTTGAAAACTGATGATGTTTGTCAAATTACTTCTAATCCCGTTAACTTACTCAATAATTTACGCAATAACCAGAACGGTAGAATCAAAAATAAATGCAGCAACAAGGAAAAACCAAATACCAGCGCTATCCCGCTTAAGATCCGGTTGATAGGTTCTACCAAAACTAAAAGCCACTCACCCGCGCCGGCAAACACAAACATCAAGACAATGATCACAATAATTAAAGTCATCGGAAGCCATGCCCGCCGATCCGAAGCCGAGGGCAGCATGGTGGAACTGATGGTAAAGGCAAGGTAAAACCACAACCAGAAATCCGGCAGGTTGAAAAGACCTTTCAGACCGACCAAAAATCCTAAAAAGTTGAACTCTGGCTGAATTTGAGTTACGGTTAGAATATTCAAGCGGCTAACCGCAATCCATCCAACCGCCAGAATTCCGCTGATAAAAGGTGCGGCTCCAATCAAGGTCTCCCGCAGGACATCTGCGGGGGCTGCTTCCACATATCCCAACCGCAAAGTACCATCCGCTTGTAATTGAGGGATGAGGGACAATTTACCGGTGCGCACACCCAACACTTTGGCGGTTACCCAGTGGCTGGTTTCATGGATCAAAACGCCGGGAAAAAACAGCAAAGCAAACAGCCCCAAAGCCAGTGCAGGGTTACGCGTTAGCAAAAGGAAAACCCCCTGAATCTCGCGGTGCAGCCTGCGCTGCACCACGAGATAAACCAGCAGGCTTAAGATGAAAAAAATCAGCCCGCTATAGGGTTGAAACCAATTCACTTTGCAGCAGCAGCCACAATATTGACAAATTCAGCCGCTTTGAGGCTGGCCCCACCCACCAGCGC
>DLXG01000065.1:0-214 GCA_003448875.1 Anaerolineaceae bacterium | reverse complement strand
CTGGCCCCACCCACCAGCGCCCCATCAATTTCGGGTTGACCGAAAAACTCTTGTGCGTTGGCAGCGGTAACCGAACCGCCGTACAAAATCCTAATCTGCTGAGCAGTTGGCGTATCAAACAAACCTGCCAGGGCTGGCCGGATGATTTCAGCAAGCACGCGGTTAGCCACCTCTCCGCTGGCTGCCCTGCCGGTACCGATTGCCCATACCGGTT
>DLXG01000301.1 GCA_003448875.1 Anaerolineaceae bacterium | reverse complement strand
AGCTCAACAGGCCCTGCTTCGAGCAGAGGAACTCGCCGTGCAGGCTCAACAGGAACTGACCAATGTCATTCTGGAACTGCGGCCGGCGATACTCCATGAAAAGAATTTAACCGGCGCTTTGCAAGATTACCTCCACCAATGGCAGCAGCAGAATCAAATTGCGGTCGAATTTACGTATTCAGAAAACCTCAATCTGACTTTCAGTCAGGAATTGGCTCTCTTTCGGATCGTGCAGGAAGCACTCGCAAATATCACCCGCCACAGCGCAGCCACGCTGGTCAAAGTCTCTCTACAACGGGAGGATCATCAAGTTGCCCTGATGGTAAAGGACAACGGTCGAGGTTTCGACACCACCCAAACAGGATCTTCCGGATTTGGATTGAGAAGTATGCGGGATCGTATGGATGAAATCGGTGGCAAGTTGGTGATCGAAAGCGCCCCCGGTCAGGGTACCAGCGTCTATGCCTGTTTGCCTGACAAAATTGAACCTCAAGAAGTGGAACAAACCCATGAATAAAAACAGCAATCCCATCACGGTGATTATCGTTGACGACCATGCCGTTGTCCGACAGGGTTTAATGGCTTTCTTGCAAACGCAGGATGATATCGAAGTCATTGGTGAGGCTGAAAACGGCGCCCGGCTACTTGAGATCCTCCCAACCAGTGTGCCGGACGTGCTGCTGATGGATCTGATCATGCCGGACATGGACGGCGTAGAGGCAACCCGCCGCGTCAAGGCGATCAGCCCTCACACGCAGGTGATTATTTTCACATCCTATTATAAAGATGAGCATATATTCCCCGCAGTTCGTGCAGGTGCATTGTCGTACATCCTAAAAGACACCCAACCCGCCGAAGTGGTCGAGGCTATCCGCAAGGCTTCGCGCGGTGAAGCCGTGCTTCATCCCCGCGTTGCCGCACGGCTTGTTCAAGAAGTACAGGGTACCCGGCGCGAATCACTCAACCCGTTTTCCGAACTGAGCGACCGCGAGATGGAAATTCTGCGCCTGATCGCCAGCGGCAATTCCAACCGCGAAATTGCCGATACGTTATTCATCAGTGAAAAAACGGTCAAGAGCCACGTCAGCAACATCCTCTCCAAACTTCATCTGGCAGACCGGACGCAGGCCGCCGTATATGCCTGGAATCAGGGAATCGTCAGACGGGATGAATAAATCCCCCTCCATTTCCGAAGAAGAAATTCAAGCCTGGATGGTAAAAATACGGGCTATGCGGAAGTACCGCCAGCTCGATTTACCGGAATCCTTACTGCGTGATGTGATTACGGCGGAATTTACCCGTCACAGCAATTCCAGCGAAGCGTTCAAAGCGGTACGTGAGAAACTTCACAACATCATCGCTCCCTACCTTGGTGACCCCAATTATCCTGCCGCGCAAGCGGAAATGGAGAGAGCCTTTTCCAACGAGAATCCCAACGCTGTCCACCAATTTTGCCTGTCCATGCTCTCCAGCCACGCCTCCACCCGCGAGCGTATTCCACTTCTCAACAAGTTTTATCCTCATTTATGGCAGATTACCGGCATCCCGCAGACGATCCTCGATCTGGCCTGCGGAATGCAGCCGTTTGCCCTGCCATGGATGGAACTCCCCCCTTCTACCCGCTATTTTGCCTACGATTTGCACCGCCCGCGGGTTGACCTGATCAACCAGTTTTTTGAACGAAGCGGCTTTTCCGACCGGGCTTACCACGAAGATATCCTGGTCAATCCACCGCAGGTGGAAGCCGATGTAGCCTTATTCTTCAAAGAAGCCCACCGCTTTGAACAGCGCCGGCGAGGGGCGTGTTTTCCCTTCTTTCAGGCTTTGAGGGTGCGCTGGCTGCTGGTATCATTACCCATCAGCAGTCTGAAAGGAACCCGCAATTTGGAAGACCGTCAACGTCATTTGATGCAGTCCATCCTGACCGGTCAAACCTGGCAGGTAGAAGAAATTTGTTTTGAAAACGAACTGGTTTTTTGTATTCACAAATCATGAGCCGTAGAAAAAAAACTGCCCCGCCTCCCATCTCTTCTGCCGAAGTGCGCAGCAGCGCATTGGAACAGTTCCGCAGCCTGCTCTCGGCGCAGGATTATCAGGCCTTGCTGGAAGAGTTGGAACGTCCGCTGCTGCCGGCTTTTCGGATTAACCCATTGAAAACCTCACCACAGGCGGTTGAGAAATGGTGCAACTGGTACGGCTGGCAGGTGCAGCCGGTGGCGTTTTGCCCAACCGGCTGGCAGGTTCAGCAGGCGCGTACACCTCTTAGCCAGACGCTGGAACACCGCATGGGTCATTATTACATTCAGGATGCCGCCTCGATGCTGCCAGCCGAATTGTTCGACCTGCCGGACTCTCCCAAACCCCTGATCCTCGACATGGCAGCCTCGCCCGGCGGAAAAACCACCCACCTGATCAGCCGAACCCTTGACCATGGATTGGTGCTGGCCAACGATGCCGGCCTTGAACGCATCACCCCCTTGCGGCTGGTACTGCAAAACTGGGGAACGGTGAATACGGCCGTTACACGCTTCCCCGCTGAAAAGTTTGGACGCTGGTTTCCGGCTACTTTTGACTGGGTACTGCTGGACGCGCCTTGCAGTATGCAATCATTGCGCCCGACCGAAGCGCATCCCATGCGCCCCATCTCACAGCGCGAGCAATCCCATCTGGCACGCCGCCAAACTGCCATGCTCATTTCTGCGCTGGCAGCCGTCAGACCCGGCGGGCAGGTGGTTTATTCCACCTGTACCCTCGCTCCGCAGGAAGACGAAGCCGTGCTGGATGAGGTTCTACGGCGCTTCCCGGCGGCCGTGCGGGTAGACTCGCTTTCCAGCCGCCTGCCCAAACCTGCCCCAGCGCTGACCGCTGCCTTCGGGCAAACCTTTCACCCGCAGGTACAAAACGCCCTGCGGCTCTGGCCGCACCGTTTTTCCACCTCAGGCTTTTTTGCGGCCCGGCTGACGCGCATAGGGGAAATTGACCTGCCCCTCGAACCAGCACCGGCCCGCCCTTTGCGCGCAACCGGTCAGGAACCGCTCAACCCCCAGCAGATGCAGGAAATTTTAGATTGGCTGCAAGATACCTATGGGTTTGACCTGCTCAGCCTTTTGAACACCTATCATCTGGAATTATGGCGCAGCCCGGCCTCTGTTTTCGCCGTCCCGGTCACATTTATGCAACATTTTGACGATCTGCCCTGCCAGATGTTAGGGCTTAAGCTGCTGGAAGAAACGCCGGAAGGCTGGCAGCCCGCCCACGAATGGGTCAGCCGCTTTGCTCCGCACTTCCGTGCCGGCCGTTTGACCCTGCCGGCTGAACTGCTGGATGAATGGCTGAAGGGCGATGATGTTCCCATGCCCACAAT
>DLXG01000259.1 GCA_003448875.1 Anaerolineaceae bacterium | reverse complement strand
AAATAGTTCTGCCATAGCGCGATGATTATATCATAAGGGGATTGGGTGGTAAATTTTGGGGTTGTTGAATGGCCAGTTGACCGCAGCCGGCCTGAATATCAATGCCACGCCGGATACGGATTGTACAGGGGATACCATGGCGTTCCAATTCGGTTTTAAAGGCCAGCGCTCGTTCGCGAGTGCTGCCTTTGCCGGCATATTTTTTGGTGGGGTTGAGTGGAATCACGTTAACGTGACACAACAAACCCTCTAAAAGCCGGGCAAGTTTTCGAGCGGTTTCAATCGAGTCATTCACCCCTTGAATTAATGCCCATTCAAAGGTCAGTCGGCGGTTGGTTTGGGCTACATATTCCCTGCAGGCTGCCATCAATTCACCTAGCGGGTATTTTTTATTGATGGGCAGCATCGAGGTGCGCAGGTCGTCATCGGCTGCGTGCAGGCTGATGGCGAGATTGACCTGCCTGTTCTCCGATGCAAAACGGCGAATCATCGGCACAATCCCAACGGTTGAGATGGTGAATCGGCGAGCGCCTAGATTCATACCCAGCGGATGATTGAGACGATCAATGGCTGCCATCGTTGCATCGTAGTTGTGGAAAGGTTCACCCATGCCCATCAAAACGATGTTGGTGACCGCTTCCCCTTCATTTTTGAGAAGATTTGCGTAATAAATTACCTGTTCCACGATTTCACCGCTGGTCAAATGACGTTTGAATCCCATTTGGCCTGTGGCGCAAAAGACACAGCCCATAGCACAGCCGGCTTGAGTGGAAATACACAACGTGCGACGTTTTTCGTACTTCATCAATACTGCTTCAATGGCTTTGCCATCCGGTAACTGAAAAAGAGTTTTGGTTGTTTCACCGTCTGTGGAGTGGAGCACCTGAACTGGTTTTAATGAAACAATGCGAAAATTATTTGTCAATTCCTTGCGTAAACTAACCGGCAAATTGGAAAATTGTTCAGGCTCACGCCAGAAGTTTTTATACAGCCCCTCCCAAATTTGGCGCGCTCGAAACGGTGGCTGCTGCCACTCTTTAATCACCCCTTCGATTTCGTGAAAATCGAGGTCATATATGAGAGGTTTGGTGGGGGACGAATCTATTTCAACCATTCAGGAATCGACACCGACCAATTCACTGAGTGAGTTGACAATCAGATCCGGTTTTGGCTGCCAACCTTCGGCATCTGTAAGACTGGTGACCCCGGTCAACACCAGCGCGGTTTTGCAGCCTGCATTTACCCCTCCCAGAATATCGGTATCCAAACGGTCACCGACTACGAGGGTTTCCTGAGGTTGGGTCTCCATTTGTTCCAGCGCAAGTTGAAACAGATGGGGATAAGGTTTGCCCATAATCAGAGGAGGTGTACCGCTGGCTGTTTCTATGGCTGCCAGAATTGAACCAGCCCCGGGTGTCAGTCCATCTGCAGAAGGAAAGGTCTTATCCGGGTTGGTACCAATAAAGGGGATACCTTTTTGAATCAAAAGGGAGGCTTTGCGTAATTTATCGTAGTTGAATTGCCGATCCAACCCCGCCACTACCGCCAGTACACCGTCTTCGGAGTGATAAAAACCGGCTTCTTCGAGTGCTTCGATTAATCCCGCTTCACCAATTAAGTAAACAGGTCCTCCTTGCGGGTGTAACTGTTTGAGGTAATGGGCTACCGCCATCGGCGAGTTAATAATCTGGTTTGGTTTCACCTGTACGCCAAAGGAACGTAATTTTTCAACGTATTGACCAATACTACCGGTAGCGTTGTTGGTTGCAAAGGTGTACTTAAGCCCCATACTTTGAATTTTTGTAAAAATTCTTGCAAGGTCGCCAATCGGCTGCCTGCCCCGCCAAAGGACGCCGTCCATGTCCAGAATGAGGGCTTTCAGTTGAGGAAAATGGTCAAGCATCATGTTCGTGAGAAGAATTTTACCGGCAGGGGAAAACATGGCCCTGCCGGTAAGCCGATTTATTTTTTGGGAGGGGTCAAAACTTGATCCACCAGACCATATTCAACGGCCTGTTGGGCATCCATGTAAAAGTCCCGCTCCGTATCCCGTTCAATTACCTCTAGCGGTTGGCCGGTGCATTCTGCCAGAATTTCATTCAGGCGTGATTTAAGGCGCAAGATTTCTTTGGCTTGAATTTCGATATCTGAAGCCTGACCGGATGCGCCGCCGAGGGGTTGGTGCATGTGAATGGTGGCATGGGGCAGGGCATATC
Source organism: Anaerolineaceae bacterium (assembly GCA_003448875.1). Taxonomy (GTDB): domain Bacteria; phylum Chloroflexota; class Anaerolineae; order Anaerolineales; family Anaerolineaceae; genus Bellilinea. The sequence goes on along the minus strand of DLXG01000259.1, from coordinate 4,371 downwards.
GCTGCCCTTTTGTGCCGGCTGCCAGCAGTACAGTACCGAATGATGCAGTTACCCCAACCGCAACCGTGCTGATTTTATTGGGAATCATCATCATGGTATCGTAAATTGCCATGCCCGCGTAGATCATTCCACCCGGAGAGTTGATATACATCTGGATTCCCTTATCGGGATCCTCTTTGCTCAGGTAGAGCAGTTGGGCAACAATCAGATTAGCGATTTGGTCATCAATCGGGGTACCGACAAAGACAATTCGTTCTTTCAAGAGCAGTGAGTAAATATCATAAGCACGCTCACCGCGCCCGGTACTCTCAATGACCATGGGGATAATATTTTGAAAAGCCGGAATGGTCATAAATTCTCCTTTGGCTGGTTGAAAACTTATCAGGCTTGCTCCTCAGCAGGCGGAGTCTGATTCTCTTCTTGAACAGGCTCGGCGGCGGATTGAGTTTCGGCAGCCGTTTCAGCGGTTGGAGCCTCACTGGCCGGTGGTTCTTCAATCGCCTGGCCGGTAGCAATGGCTTTCATACGATTCAAAATCATTTGATTCAGCCTGCGATTGATATTGTAAATCAAGACTTCCTGAGTGAGTTGATTTTGTTCAGCCTTTGTGGGTTTTTTATCCATTGGTATGGATTGCAGATCACGCAGCGAGTCTTGAATGGCTTGTTGATAATTGGCTTCGTCAATTTTGATTTGCTCCACATCGGCGAATTTTTCCATAATCAGGGAGCGTTCTAACCGGCGGCGGGCAATTGGCTGCAATTCTTCGCGGATAAAGGTTTCACGGTCTTTGTTGACCATCTTGAGATAAGTGTCCAGTTCCATTCCCTGCCGGCTAAGGTCGTGTTGAAAGTCTTCTAAAAGATGTTCAACTTCGTGTTCAAGCACTTGAGGTGGATATTTGATAGTGGCCTGAGATTGCAACTGCTCAAACAGCTGATTGAAGAAGACTTCATCGGCCTTTTCTTTTTTGGTGTTTTCCAATTGTTCGCGAATCGCCTTTTTCAAGTCTTCCAAAGTCTCAAATTGCCCAACATTTTGAGCGAACTCGTCATTAAGTTCCGGCAAGATCAGTGATTTTACGCTCTGGATGGTAACCTGGAATTCGACTTCCTTGCCGCGCAAGGCTTCATCAACTTCCTCTTGCGGATAAGTATAAGTAAGGGTGAAAGAGTCGCCTTCTTTTTTGCCCACTAAATTCTCGGAAAAACCGGGGAATGGAAATGAGCGGTTTTCCATCAAGTCACTTCCCAGAATGAATTGGGCCGGTCTTTCCGGGAATACCATTTCATCCTCACCTTCCCCGGGTTGGGTGAGTTTGCCGGAAAATTTCACATAGACAAGGTCACCATCCTGAGCAGGTCGGTCAATAGGTTCAGCAGTTGAGTAATTGGTTTGCAAACGTTTCAGAAAATCGGTAACTTCCTGCTCTTCTACAGTTTCTGGTGAATATTCCAAACGGATGTCTTTATAATTGCCTAAGTCCACCTCAGGCTCTAGCGGGACAATAAAGGAAAACCTGGGCGGATCAAGGCTGAGAATTTTTTCCAAATTACCGGCTGCGCCGGGTTTGATTTGGGCTTCTTCCAAGATTTTTGGGTAGTATTCGTCAATTAAGTCCTCGATGGCTTGTTCAAGAAGAGCCTCGTCCCCCACGACTCGCCGCACCACGTCATAAGGTGCTTTGCCGGGCCGAAAGCCCGGGATGCGAGTTTTTTCGGCAATCTTACGCGCTGAACGGCGTTTGAATTGTTCTAAAAGTTCATTATCAAATTCAGCAATTACATTGACCTGATGGTCATCTCGGGGTTGGATTTCGAGTTTCAACTTGATCATCCTTTACAAAGATTTTTTAATTGAGTGGGGAAGGCGGGACTCGAACCCGCACGCCTTTCGACACATGATCCTAAGTCATGCCTGTCTGCCAGTTCCAGCACTTCCCCGCTGGTTTGCGCGCCAATTATACCACCTATCCCGCCTGAATAGTATGAGGGTTGATGAAAATGTCCGATTTCACGAATATTTATTCTACCAATCAACTCAGGCTGGTATAATTGCGCCAATCTTTTTTCATCGAGGAGCACTATGAGCCGAATAATTAACCCGGAGAATGCCGGAAAACAACGTACTCACCTGACCAAAGGGGTTGTGTTGGCCATCCGGGAGTTGATGAAACAAGCGCAAGCAGATGAGAACACTCGCGATCTGGCAGCCTTTATTGGGCTGGCATTGATTGAAATTGGCGAAACCATTGATGTTTCGGTTCAGGCATGGGAAAAGAGGGGGTATTGGGTGAAAGCCGAGCGTTTTCGCATGGATTGGGAATGGGTTCAGCAATTGGGGCAGGCCATGCTGGATGCCTTGAAGGCAGAGGATTGGAATCAGGTTGCTTTGCTTTCGGTGCGGATTGCCCAAAAGTTACAGAAAATTCAGGTTGCGGAGCGCAATCGGATTGGCACACCCTGGAAAGGTGCCTGGCAGCGCTTATTGCAAACTCAAAAATAATAAGTGAGGGTAATCTGCGCGGATTACCCTCACTTTTGAATTCTTATAGACAATTATTTTTTCTTCAGGATGATGCGGGCATCAACCACTTTCAGACCTTTGCCGGATTCATAAACCAGCACGGGGTTGGCATCCGATTCGCTGACTTCGTCAGCCAGATCGAGGATCATGGTTGAGTACTGGCAGATCACATCGGCCAGGGCTTGGCGGTCGCGCGGTGCCTCGCCACGCACACCGGCAATAATCGGCGCTCCGCGGATTTCATCCAGCATACGCAAAGCCTGACTGGAGGTTACCGGCGCAACACGGAAGGTAACATCCTTGAGGACTTCTACAAAAATCCCACCCAAACCGAACATCATGGTTGGGCCAAAAGTCGGATCGTTGACCGAACCGAGGATAACCTCAGTTCCCCAAGGGGCCATTTCCTGCACTGCAATGCCGTGAATGTTGGCGGTTGCCTTGTATTCTTTTGCGTTCTTCATAATGACCTTGAAGGCTTCGCGAACGCCGGCATCATCTTTGATGTTAACCCGCACCCCGCCCGCATCGGATTTGTGGAGAATATCGGGTGATACTATTTTCATCACAACCGGGTAACCAATTTCGCGGGCCAGCGCGACTGCTTCATCTTCGTTTCGCGCCAACCGGGTGGGAGTAACCGGGAGCCCGTAGCACTCGAACACTTCTTTGGCTTCGATTTCGGTTAACGAGTCGCGGCCTTCGCTGCGGGCTTTGTTGATGATCTTCAAAGCGCGTTCACGATCCTGAGCCAGACATGGCATGGCTTCTTCCCTCACAATTTCTTTCATGCGTGCATATTCGCGGAGAGCCGCGATGGCATTAACGGCCAGATCGGGGGCGCCGTAGGCCGGAATACCATTTTCAACCAGCCAGCGCATGGCTTCTTCGGATCGTTCACCACCGACGAACGAAACCGTAACAGGTTTATCTGTGACACCGGATTCGACGATGGCTTTCTTGATACCTTTGGCAATATCCAGCGGGTCGGTCATGGCTGTTTCGCAATAAAGGACAACCAGACCATCTACCCACGGGTGGGCAAAAGCAAAGCGGATAGACGCCTGATACCAATCGGTACCAGCCATACCAGTCAGGTCAACCGGGTTCTTGGCGGAGCCAAACTCGGGCATGTGTTTCTTTAACTCGGCCTGCACATCGGCCGGAGCGAATTTCAACGGCACCCCTGATTTCTCGGCCGCATCAGTTGCCAGAACACCGACACCACCGCCGTTGGTGATGACCAGCAGGTTATCCCCTTTCATGGGCGGTTGGAGGGATAGTGAAAGGGTGCGGTTGAACAGGTCATTCAGATCGGTAGCCTGTACCACACCGGCTTGTTGAAAAGCAGCCCCATACACTTTGGCAGCCCCGGCCAGCGAACCAGTGTGGGAGGCGGCAGCGGCCGCACCGTGGGCTGATACACCGGCTTTAAGGGCAATGATGGGCTTGTTGGCGTTACGGGCAGCCTCAATAAACCGCCGTCCATCCCGAAAACCTTCAATGTAGAGAGAGATACAGGAAGTATTGGGGTCATCGTTCAACCAGGTGATCAGGTCCGCGAAATCTACATCGGACATATTCCCGATGGAGATGAGTTTGTCAAAACCAACTCTGCGGATGTAACTGGCCGCGTCAATCGCGATCAGCAACGCGCCTGATTGTGAAACCAGCGAAGCCTTGCCTTCCAATGGCAGGAAGGGAGCGAACGAACCGTTCATTTTGTCGGAGTTTGAAAGCACACCAACAATGTTTGGTCCCAGTACACGAATGCCGTAACTATTGGCTTTTTCAACCAGTTCGCGTTCCAGATCCTTTAAACCAACTTCGCTAAACCCGGAGGTA
>DLXG01000148.1 GCA_003448875.1 Anaerolineaceae bacterium | reverse complement strand
TCTTTACTCCAAAAACCGTTGAAGATGGGAATGCCCGCCAGCGCCAGGCCGCCAATCACAAACACACCCCGCGTCAAGGGCATGTCCTTTCCCAAGCCGCCCATCTGGCGCATATCACGCGTCCCAACCGAGTGAATGACTGCACCAGCGGCAAGGAACAGAAGCGCCTTAAAAACCGAATGGCTGAGCAGATGGAACTGGCTGGCAAAGACTCCCCCGGCCCCAACCGCATAGACCATGAAGCCCAGTTGTGAAACCGTAGAATAAGCCAGAACGCGTTTTAAGTCGGTGGCCACCATCGCCATCAAGGCCGCCAGCAGAGCGGAGAGCATACCGCAAATCATGACCGCCTCCCGCCAGCCGGTTACCTCTGCAAAGGCGGGGTAAAAGCGCGCCAGCAGATACACCCCCGCGTTGACCATCGTTGCCGCATGAATCAACGCGCTGATCGGTGTGGGGGCTTCCATCGCATCCGGCAACCAGGTTTGGAAGGGGAACTGCGCCGATTTGGCCGCCGCGGCAATCAAACAACCGAACCCCATCCACGCCAGCGCTCCCGCCGGCAGGATAGCCGGATTTTCAAGCAGGGCATGAAAATCATTGCTGCCGGTATATACATACAGCAGCAAGGCACCGGCCAGCAAACCAATCCCGCCCAGTTGCGTGATGATCAGGGCTTTAATACCGCCAGCAACCGCTTTTGGATCGTCATTATGAAAGGAAATCAGGGCATAAGAACACAGGGCTGTAATTTCCCAGAAGAAGAACATCAGCAGCAAGTTACTGGTCAGCACCAGCCCGGCCATACCGCCGATAAAAAACAGCACAAAGGCGTAATAGCGGGCCAGCTGGTGTTCGCCGTGCATGTAATCTACCGAGAAAATCACTGCCAGTGAGCCGACTACGTTGGCGATTGCCGCCAGAAAGACCCCCAGTCCATCCACCACAAAGGTGAAATCTCCAAACACACCCCCGATTGGGATTGAATAAACCAGCCGTTCTTTGCCATAGGGCAGCAGCAACAGACTTGCCGCACCCGAAGCAACCGAAAATGCTACTGCAAGCCAATGGGTCAATTTTTCCTGACGGTCACCCGCCAGCCAGACAATCAGTGCCCCAAGCCACGGTAAACCAATGGTCAAACTCAGCCAGATGATCGCCATAGGCTACCTCCGCAATGAGGTCAGGGCTTTCAAATCCAGACTGCCGATAACCCGGCGCACCTGCACAGCCAGCGCCAGCCCCACCACCGCCACGATGGTATCGGCCACAATCACGGTCAGCGCCAGGCTCTGCCCGAGGTTTTCCTGACCCTGCAAGCGTCCGGCAAGTACCAGTGCCAGCATGGCTGCCTTGACAATGATTTGCAGCGCCACCACCACCTTGATCAAATTTCGCACGGTCAAAAGGGCGTAGATACCCACCCCCAGCAGACCAATCACAATCAAAATTACCACATTTGGAACGGATATGGTCATTCCATGTCCTCCGAATGAGTCTGTCCTGCCGAGTCTGTTTCCTTTTCACTCAACAGGCCCAACACACCCATTACACCGCAAAACACCAACACCGCCTGCAAGATCACATCCAGCTGGCGGTTGCCCCACAAAACGATCTTCAGGCTGGCTTCGCCCAATGCCGGTGCAGCACGGTCAACTGCCGGTACTAATAAAATCCCCAGCAGGACAATGAAGAGCACACTCATCACGACTGTCAGCGGTTCTTTGATCAACCCTTTCAGGTCGGTGGCTTCTTCTCCGGTCAGGTTAATAGCAAAAACAAATAAAACCGTTACCAGCCCGGCACCCACACTCAATTCGATCACACCGATCTCAGGTGCGCCAAGCAGATACAATTCCAGCGCAACCAGAGCACTGGTGCCGGCCAGCCACAATGCCGATACAATCAAGCGCCGGGAACGAATGGCTTGAATGGCACATACCAGTATCCCGGCACCGGTCAAGAGATGGAGCATGGCAATTTTTCCTCCGCTGAGATGGGTCTACGTACAGAAATGCCTACCGTTCGACCGGTAAACAATCATTCAGCCCACACATTTCATACAGATAATTATCTGGGAAACACGATCACTGGTATAGGTATATCATTATTTTTGATGAATGTCATGTGAAGTTCATCACAAATTTGGCTTAAAAATATTCCTGACACCTCTCCGTTTAACCAAAACGGCCTTACCTTCACGCTCAAAGGCAAAGCCGTTTCGTCTAAAACGGGAAAAATTCAAATCACATGCGGGTCAGTTGAAAGGTAATGCCGTAATCCGAATCTTCCCCATCTTCAGGGGTGACATAGCGATGCTCAACCACGTACCGCACACTCGCCGGCGTATCCGGCGCCTTAGGCCTTGGGTTATGGCTGGTAGAAACTTCCTCGAATCGGTAGCGCTCCACCGGGGGCAACTGCCCCTTTGGGCTGGTCAGATCCCAGGCCTTACGGGCATCCAGCGTGATCAAATCTACTGCAATGCGGTCAGCCGGTGCCCAGGCCGCCCAAAAAAGCCCGACGATGAGGATCAAAGCCGCGACTACCGCCAGAACAATCAACCCCTGCGTCAGGGTGAGTGAAATCATTTTGGCAATCGAGGCAGCCGTTCCTTCTATTGCTACTGCCCCCTGCCAGATGCTTTCAAGGTAGTGGACAAAGGCAGACCCAAAATCACGTAGTTGATCTCTGGCTGCCGATTCGCTATCTACCTCAAAGCCAATCAACCCGGCTGCCATCAAACCGCGATTGAAAGACCCATTCCACAGGTCGGCACTGTACGCACCCGCATCCTCACCCGAGTCCATATCATCCCACGCATCGCGGTTAAACTCAACATGTTTCACCGGGTTGAGGGTGTGCTTACCGCTAGGCATGGAAGCCGGAATCAGGTGAGCAACCCAGGCATCGAACCAGATTTCGTCCGAACCCAGTCCATCGGTCTCTTCATAACAGCGGCCGTTTTCGCTCCAAAAATGGAAGGCGATATTGGGGTCAGGTTCAACCTGAAGGATCAATTTGTTCGACTTCAACCGCTGGGCAACCCCGCCGGCATAAACCGCTGAAAGCACATTATTGACTTCAATCCAGACATCATACAAACCGGGCGGTAACGGGGCGCCGGGTTGTTGAGGATGTTCTTTGGGCAGGTTGATCACTACCGAATCCGACACCCGCCAGTCATGGATGGTATGTCCACTCTCATCCTTGACCGGCGTTTCCAAATCACCGAAAACCGGTGCATCGAGAGAGATTTTCAAACCAGTTTGCCGGTTTTCAAAGAATACCTTCACGGTCTCGGTTATAAAATTAAAGCCCCTCAGGCAAATGGTTGCTCCCGGCTCAACGACCGGGAATTGCAGGCACTGTCCGTTGAAGGTGTAATCTTGCCCGCCTTCACAAAAATTGGGGAACAAAGCTCCGGGGGGAGGCGGTGGCGGAGTTTTAGGCGTGCAATTCGCAATCAACTCACCGGGTTTATTGGTATTTACTTTAACCTGACAATCTTTGGCGATTTGATAGGGCTGGAAAGTGTACACATTTTCCAGCGAAGAACGGTAACTCGCCGCACTTCCATATTCTTTATAATCGCCAATATCAGGGCGGATAGCCGTCAGCCATGGCCAAGGGCCGCTGAAAATACGGGGCTGTTGCGATCCATTGGGAGTAGGGGGCAATACTGCATCCCAAATTCTGACCTGACCCGGGCCTTTCACCCCTTTGGAATGGGACATTAAAGTTTGGGCGGTGTAAGCCATGCCCTCTAAAATGAAAGCCTCAATCACATCTCCCGGCAGCACGCCATCGCCGCGAACTTTATCGGCCAGTCGCTCATCGAACAAACACTTGCGCAGGCGGGGAGAAAGATTTTCGTATCCTTCAAATCCTTTGGCAAGCGCTTTGAGTTGCTTCTTGCTCAGGCGCGCAAGGGAATCAAAGACCACCTCTTCAAAACCAGCCCGGGGATTTTCACCTCGGTTGAACCGATAAAACAGTTCCACCATCAACGGAACAATTGCATCCACCGTGGGTAAATCACAGCAAAGGCACTCTGCTTTTGTACCGGGTTTTTGTTTGGGCTTGTGGAAGTCATCCACCCTCACCCCCGGAACCCTTTTCAAAATTTCTGTAATCTGTTCTTTTTCTTTGGTCTTTCGGGAACGTCCTCCACAGCGGCAATCCGCTTTGGGGTTGGCTGTTTCTACCATGGGTGGAGAACACGGATTTTCAGCCGGCATTTCTTCATGAATTACCTCATCCTGAGAAGGATGTTGATCGGCGGGTTCCTCCCGCGATGGTTTATCCTCTTTTTTATCCTGTGATCTCATAGAAAACTCCTGTTGGCAAATTAAATAGCAAAACTCAACAGGCCAGAATTGGCCGAAGCTACATTTGTTTATTCATAGGCCCTCCGCAAAATCTGAAAGGATTGCCAGTCCTGCACAAACCAATGAAAAGAAAAAGACTGATCCTCCTTGTTAACAATCCATGAGGGCCGGTTATCTGTCTTTCAAATCTAAAATCAGAATTATTTTTTAGAATAATATTACCTTTTTTGTCAACAAATAGATTATATGCCCCTTTTAATAAAAGTCAATACAACCATGCCGAATTATCAAATGAGGTGAGAGGATTTGATCAAAATAGTTTCATTCTCTCTGAAATTAACCAATGTGAAAAATCCTTGACAACCCTAACGCACTGCGTTATAAACTATATAACGCAGTGCGTTATAAAAGGAGGTCGAAATGGTCAAACGAACCGAATCAGAACATGTCGAAGAAGTTCCCAGCCGCGGTGGGTTTGCCGAACTTTCCCGGAAAATCTTACTGGCAGGGATTGGGGCTGCTGCGCTGGCTCAGGAAGAAATCGAACGCTTTGTCAACCGTCTGGTTGAAAAAGGCGAACTGGCCGAAAAGGATGCCCGTAAAATGATTCAAGAAATCATGGAAAAGCGCGAAAAACTGGAACAGGAACGCCGCGCCGCCGCTCAAAAAAGCCGACCCGCTCCGGTCACCCAGGCGGACATCGAAGCGCTCAGCGCCAAAATTGCCGAGTTAAGCAAAAAAATTGAAGAACTGCGCAAAGAACACGGCCAGTAAAATAACTCTCCATGCTGCACATTAAACGGTACAGCAACCGAAAGTTGTATGATACGGACAACCGGCGTTATATCACCCTGCCGGAAATTGCCCGTTACCTGCGGCAAGGCGAGGAAATTCAGGTCACTGACCATGCCAGCGGTGCTGACCTGACTACACTGGTTATGTTACAGGCCCTGTTCAGCGCCGAAAAGCGCCTGGGCGGCTGGTTGCCGCCCAGGCATTTTGATCAATTCCTGGAAACGGGTGAAAAAAGCCTGCAAAGGCTTCTTTTCACACTCTCCGAGTGGGTGGATTTCAATCCAATCGTCAATCAAGTAATTTTACGCCGGCTGGAACAATTGGTCGCCAAGGGTGAGTTATCTTCGCAAGAAGCGGAGCGGCTGGCTGACCTGCTGGTCGGAGCATTCTCATCACCCGAACAGGCGGAAATGCCTCAACCGGCCCAGCGCGAAACCCTCAACCACCTGCTGGCAGATTTAGAGCGCCTCTCATCCCTGTTGGACGAGATTGCTGCACCTCCCGGCCAGTAAGTTAATCTGCCTCATTCAATTGTGAATACCGAGCCGGCCGTCCTCCCCTGAATATCCGGGAAGTAGTAAGCATAAGCCCGAGCCGGCAGCACACGGAATTCGCCCGCTTGCAAGGGCATCAACCGGTAAGTCAGCACGTATGTCCCGGCCGGCACATACGCCCCTACCCAGCGGATATGATCGGCAAAAATGCGCGGCTCAGTGAAGAACCACCAGCCCCAACCGCGCCCCAAGCCGTTTTGATTCACAAAGAGCGGTTGTCCTTTTTCACCACCCTGTTGAGTAGTGAGCAAGGCAGTATTCACAATTTCTGCTCCGGCAGGAATGTAGTCCTCGACAACCAGATAAGTCAGATCCTGCGGCACGGTGATGGACAGACGCACCTCTATCACCGGATTACTGACAGAACGGTTGGCCCGAATAATCGGCGGACAGGCATCTATCCCACAGTCCGCCCCTTCCGGGTAATATTCACGCGTCAGCACAATACCACCGTCCATTGCCTGCACGGTCTCTACCGGCTGGCCGACTTCCAGCATTGCCCGGTAGTACAACCGTCCGCTGCCAGCGGTGCGCTGGATCAGCAGGGCATTTCGGTTGGATGGCAATTGATTAACATCCACATCGGCCCGCACGGTGTTAAAGGATTGAGCACCGCCCGCTTCCCCGCTGGCAATGGTTGCTCCGTTCAGGGCAGCCGAGAAAGAATAATTCCCTTGCAATTCGCCGGTTGCCCGCACCGCACGGCTGAGGGCCGCCAGCACCCAGCCGCTGCCGTAGCTGTTCAGCCAGCCCCGGCCGCCACGCTGCAGTGTCAGAAAGCGGA
>DLXG01000132.1 GCA_003448875.1 Anaerolineaceae bacterium | reverse complement strand
CCAACTCGTGTCTGAATTTCAGTCAAAAGCACTTGACTTTTATGGTGAAAATGTTCTATAATTGTAATAACAATTTAGCCCGGAAGGGCAGGCTGTAAGCCGATTCCGTAGCAGAGCTTGGATAGGTAAGCAGTAACACTCTCATAAATAACCGGTAGAGCCGGCGAGAGTAAGCGATTTACCACAAGGTGGTTTGCTTACTTTCGCCGGTTTTTGTTTTGGAGTCTTGTATGCCGTATCCTAACGAACACGCCGCCAGACTGATTGACCCAGAAAAGTTCGACCCTGATTCCTTTCGCCGTGAGAATAACAAATTTGGCGAGGGAATACATGCTATTTTCGGGAAACTCAAAGGTGAAGAAAGCATGACTTTGCAGGCAATTCGCTTTGATGCAGATAAATTTTCCGCTGAGCAAGCGCGCCAGTGGCTGAAAGCGCATGATTACGAGCCGATTGCCTTTGAAGAAGCCGAGGAAAAGGCAGAAAAAGGCCTGGCGTATTTTGTGCCTTTACAAAAGGTTATTGAAGCGCGCCGCGAAGTTTGGGGAGTTGCCGCGGCAGAACAACCAGACTCCAGCGGTGAAATCATGGATTACGAAAAGTCCAAGCCGCATTTCTGGGAATGGTCGAAACGCGTCCATAAAGCCAGCAAGGGAAAAAGTCTTGGCAATGTGCGGGACAGTCACACCAGCAAGGCGGTTGGCAAGGTGATCAAATTGCTGTTCGATGATGTCGCCAAAGCAATTCGTGTAGGTGTAAAGGTGGTGGACAGTGAAGCTTGGCAAAAAGTCACCGAGGGCGTGTTTACCGGTTTTTCGATTGGCGGCACGTACGGCCGGCGTTGGCCGGATGAAATGAACAAAGGTTATATCCGCTATGAAGCCATTCCGAATGAAATCAGTCTGGTTGATCTGCCCTGTATTCCAGGAGCGATTATTGAAATGGTCAAAGTGGATGGAACTCAAATCATACTCAGTAAAAACGAGGTAACCATGAAGGACAAAATTTTAACTACTCTCAAAAAGCAGTTAGGCGATTTGAGCGAAGAAGAGATATTCGCTATCGCCGATGAGTTGGCTGCCATTATTGAAGAAAACGAGAACGCTGAGAGTGAGACTTCAGAAGAAGCCCAAAGCGATTTGGAGAACGAATCGGAAAAAGCGGCTGAAGAGCGGCCGAAAGGGGTTACTGCCGATGAAGTCAAAGAAATCGTTCTCGCTATCTTGCAGGAATTTGGATTGGTGGAAAAAATCAACGACCAATTGGCGCTCAGTGAAAAAGTTGCCGACATGACCAAATCTGAAATCGCCGATTTGCGCAAGTCGCTGAACACGGTTGCAAATGATATGGCTAAACTGGCTGTGGTCATTGAGGAACTGGAAAAACGCGGCGGAAGCGGTCCCGTCCTGCGTGAAATTGGATCGTTATCACCGCAAGCCAGTGCTGCACTGCAAAAAGCCGAAGCATTGAAAGCCGAATTGTCTAAGACCACTGATCCACTGATTCGACAAAGTTTACAAAATGAAATTGCACGGCTTGAAATTCAGGCTGTGCAGCAATCTGGAAGATAAGGAGAATCAACATGATTGAAAATCTTTCTCAATTAACTCGTGAGGCGGTTGCCGAGTTTTATAAAGCATTGGGAAAACCGATGCCAGCCGATGCACTGAAGAAAGCCGGCGTTACTCAGGCAACCGGTCTGGTGGCGTATGATTTACAAGCACCTGCCAAGAATCTATTCCCAGTTTTGACCCCTATTCGCAACCGTACGCCGCGTGTTTCCGGTGGTGGCGGAACGTCAACCAATTGGAAAGCAGTGGTGGGTATCAACACGGCCGGCTTGCGTGGCTTTGTGCCGGAAGGTGAACGCAATGGTGTAGTTACTACCGATGTTCAGGACAAGAGCGCACCCTATCGTACCTTAGGGCTTGAGGACAGCATCACTTTTGAAGCCGAACGTGCTGCGGTTGGCTTTGAAGATGTGCGCGCTACGCAGGCTCAGCGATTGCTCTGGGCCACCATGATCGAAGAAGAAATTGCTGATCTGGGTGGAAACTATACCGTTCAGCTGGGAACGCCCTCAGCGCCAACCGTTACCACCGAAGCGAGCGGCGGCTCAATCGGTGCCGGTACCTATAACGTGATTGTTGTAGCGCTGACGCTGTATGGTTATCTGTCATCCTCGCTGAGTGGTGGGGTGGTCGGTCAGGTTAGTGTCACCCCGGCCAGCGGCGGTTCACCATTCACATACGGCGGCGGATCATCGAATAAGTCCAATGCGACCAGCACTGGTGCAATTACCGGCTCGACCAATGTGATCAAAGCCAAAGTGACCCCTGTAACGGGTGCTGTGGCTTACGCCTGGTATGTGGGTACCAGTGGTAATGAATTACTGCAAGCTATTACAACCGTCAACAGCGTTGTGCTGACCAGCCTGGTAACTTCCGGCCGGCAGAATGCCAGTGCGATTTCCGGAGATAACTCGCGCAACCTGCTCAGCTACGATGGTATTCTGTATCAGGCCTGGACGAGCGGTTCTGGTGCTTATATCAAGGTGATGCCGGATGGGACTTTAGGGACTGGTACCGGGCTTTCCGCTTCTAATGATGGCGGAATTACCGAAATCAATGAGATGTTCCGCTGGATGTGGGATAAGTATCGTCTGTCACCGACCCGCATTTACGTGAATGCTCAGGAAGCGGATAACATCACCAAAAAAGTATTGACAGCATCAGCTGCGCAGATTCCGTACGTAACCGGTATGGAATTCACTGCCGGTATGCGGGTGAAAAGTCTGCTCAACCGCTTTGCGATGGGTGTAGCGCCAGAAGTTCCGTTGGAGATTCATCCCAATCTGCCCCCCGGCACGCTGGTAGCGGTTACCGAGCAGCTGCCCTATCCGATTAACGGCGTTCCCAATGTGATGGAGATGCGCTTACGCCAGGACTACTATCAAATCGAATGGCCGCAGCGCACGCGGAAATACGAGAGCGGCGTTTATTTCGATGGCGTGTTTGCTCACTATTTCCCGCCTTCCATTGGGATTATCACCAATATCGGCAATGCGTAAATGATCCGTGGGGGAGGGGCTTGAGAGAGTCGCTCCCCCACATCGAGGTTCTATGAAATACCGGGCGTTGGGAAACATACACAGTATCAGCCAGGGCAGTTTCATTGCCTATGTTGAAAATGGCCAAATTGAACTGCCAGAAGACATAGCCGAAGGCATAATCAATTCCGGTGTAATTGCCCCTCTTGATACTGAGTATGCAAATGCGGAGCAGATAAATGGCGGATTACACGACTTTGGCGGCAGTCAAACGGGCACTCGGAAGCGCAGAAAACGCCGATGATGTTCTTTTGGCCGAGTTGATTACTCAAGCAAGCCGGACGATTGACCGGTATTGCGGAGGCAGCGACAACTATTTCATCAGGGAAACGCTGTCAAATGTGATCGTTCGAGGATACATTTCCGCTGACGGAATTTTGTGGTGTTGGCCGCCAAAGCCGATTGTTGAAAGCGTATCGTATTTAGCCTATCGGTATTCTGCTCATGAGAACTGGCGCGAGCTGGACCCGGCCAAAGCAGAAGTGTTCAGGGTTTCGGTGTCCTGGCATGGTGTAGATGGACATGGAAGAGTTCAGGTAAATTTATCTTTCACGGGTGGATTTTCGTCCTTACCGGATGATCTAATTAATGCGGCGACCTTATTAAGTGTGCGCTTCTACAAAGAGATCAAATCGGGTTTAACGGATAGCATCGGTGTAGCGGAGCTGGGGATGCTGCAATATACGAAGGCTTTGCCGGAGCGTGTTCAGGTCATGCTGAAACCATATAAACGGATTGTGTTATGAGCGATATTCGACAGCGATTGGCAGATATTCAGAAGACCATTACCGGCATCAAGCGGGCTTATGTGTGGGCACCACAATCGCTGGCCGATTCGGATTTACCGGTCTTTTGCACATTTGCCGGGCCGGCAGTACTCACCTCGATTGGTGAAACCTTAGCCGAGGAAAACCGCACCTGGTTGATGAGGTTGTATGTCAAACCTGTACTACAAGGTATTGACGGTGAGGCGGAAAAATCGGTTGAGCCGTTTTTGGTAACCGTGCGCAACACGTTTTTGTCACATCCTTTGCTTGGCAAAGGAACGAAAGATTCTGTGTTGCCCTGGATTGAGAAAGCAACCTGGCTGGGAGACAGCGGTATTCAGGTCTTGAGTTACGCAGGACAAAACTATTTAGGTATTGAATTCAAATTGGCAATCACCACGATTGTGCCAATTTCAATCGCATTGTATGAGTGAGGTGAAACATGGAGATCATCAGTGAATCAATGGTCAATGGCATTCCACTGGTGCTGGTCGTGCTTGGCCTTGTGGAATGGTCAAAACGGTTAGGCGTATCGGGTCAGCATCTGCAGATACTCAGTATGCTGATTGGTGTGGTATTGGGGATATTGTACCAATACAGTGTTTTTCCGCTAACAACATTCGGCGAGTGGTTTGGTGCGGTGATTTATGGGCTTGCGTTGGGTTTGATTGCCAGCGGCGTTTACGATGCTGTACGAAGCGCTGTCGTGCGAGGATAACATGAATGCTGAAGAGCGGGTCAGCAATAATAGCTTACAACGACAAATATCCGCTCTATCAACGCGCCTTGATCAGGTTGCCGCCGATGTTTCGGAGATCAAGATCATGCTCAAGGACATCGAAGCGCGTGTACGGAAGCTGGAAACCTATGAAGCAGGAGCGCATCCACTCATGGAAAACAAGATTGACGCAGCCTGGCGAAAACTAGAAGAACATGATCGCCGGATTGATAATTTGACTAATATCGTTGCTAAACTTGATCAATCTAACCGCCTGATGGCCTGGTTAGGTGGCATACTCGGATCAACAGTTCTCATTTGGCTGGTGACGCAGATACTGGGGGTGGTTAAATGAGTACCGTTTTGATTGTTGGTTTTCTACTTGTATTTGGAGTGACTTTTATCATTGGAGTATTTCCAATTGCGTCCTGTATTCTATCCTCAATGATTTCAAGAGATGAGGAGCAGCATGGCAGATAAAGCATTAGGCTGTGATGTCAGCCACTGGCAGGGCGAGATAAACTTTGAGAAGATGCACGATGTCGGCGCGTCATTCGTGTTTCTCAAAGCATCCCAGGCAACCTGGACAGATCGCCGCTTTATTGAAAACTACCGTGCCGCAAAACAAGCCGGTTTGCTGGTGGGAATGTACCACTATTTAGATTGGTCAGTACCTTCTGGCCAACAAGCGCGCTATTTTGCTGGTTTAATAGCGGATTATCCGCCAGACATCGAACCGGTCATTGATTACGAAGAGCGCAGAAATGCTCCAAATCGGCTGGCGGCTATTTCAGCCCTTAATGCTTTTATTCAGACAGTTGAAGATTTAATAGGCCGGTTGTGTGTAATCTATACCTCGCCGGGTTATTGGCGTGAATACGGCGATACTTCTGATAGATGGAAAAAATACCCGCTGTGGGTTGCGCATTATGGCGTAACGCGCCCAACGGTGCCGGTCCCGTGGACAGACTGGCTGTTCTGGCAGTACACGGATAAAGGTGATGGAGCTTTGTATGGAGTAGAAAGCAAGCAAATTGATTTGAACTGGTTCAATGGCACGGTTGAACAGTTACAACAACGTTATCAGTCAAATTCTATTGTTTCGCCGCCGCCAATCATGAACCCTGTCAGATTGCGGGTAGTCGTGCCGGTACTGAATATTCGTCAAGGGCCGTCCACATCATCGGCTCGAATTGGTGATCTGCGACATGGCACGCAGGTTATTGTCGAATCCATCAAAGTGGAAAATGCCCGGCGGGTATGGATCAAGCATTCAGTTGGCTGGAGTGCGCTGGTGTATGACGGTTCAGTATTCATGCAGGAGATACTATGAAATCCAAGTCAGATGAAAAAACACCTTGCCCACTTTGTGGAAAATTGTTATATCCCCGTCATACTGAGTATGAGGTGAAATACTTTTGTGACTGTATTGGTTACAGTCGTCCGGTAATCGAAATCAGAAAAGAAGGAGTAGAACAAAATGGCAGCACCGATTGAAAAAACATTGAATTACGGTTTGCGGTATGCTTGTGTGTATGAACTGGACAGCAACGGTTATCCAAAAGCCAGCATCTCAACGGCTTATGAGGGTATCCAGTTCAAGGGGTCTACGGCATTTGACCTGACCATTCCCGATGCGCGGAAGCTGACCGGGTTGGGGGAAGACGGCATCACTCAGGTTGTGTATTTGCCGCCGCAGGAAGGTGCAGATGCGCGGCTAAATGTGGAAGCAGCTGATCCGGTGTTGGCTGCACTGTTAGACGGCACAAAAGTGGCTACGGTGGGTGAAACAACTGTAATCGGCATTGCAACCGACAAGCAGGGTTTTGAACCGCGCGTAGCCTTGTTGCTGTACCAGGCTGCAAAGGGTCTTGAGACTGGTAAAACCTACTGGCATAGTTTCATCATTCCATCCGCCCAAGTGGTACGCAAATTGCCCGGTATGGGTGCAGATAAAGCCATTACTCAGTATCAGGTTGCCCCAAATCGGGTGAAAAAGCATTTGTGGGGGGTGGCTTTCTCAAACAATACCGAAGGTTTTTTAGAAGCGCAAATACTTGAAGTCTGGAGCAATTACCCCCTGCGAATTGCATCTTATCTGGGTGATGGCACAACGACGGTCTTCAATTTTCCGGCCAACTTTCCAGCAGTGTCCACGGACGGCATTAAGGTTTGGAAAAATGGTACGGAAGTTACCACCGGTTTGACCAAGACGGTTACCGGAATTACGTTCTCGACTGCACCGGCTAATAACGATGTAATTGTCGTTCTGCGTGAGGTTGCCGGATGAGAAAATTGGAATTGACCGCTGAAGGTGTGACTGTTTGGTTGACTATCCGTCATGCCACCGTAAGTGATGCGATGCGGCGCGGGATGCTGGCTGCCAAAGCAGCCGAAACAAATTATCTTAGTGATGTCGAACAGGTTGTTGCGGTAATGGTTTACCCGCGCTGCATCGCTTGCACGCAAGGCGAAATCGAGCAAAACGGTGAAAGAAAAACCATTGAGGAGTTAACACCTTTGGAGTTCTGCGCCTTGCCTTACGAGATCGGCGAAGCATGGTTAGAAGCTGTCCTTGAGGAAAATCCCGGTTGGTCTTTGCAACCGCTTGAAGAGCAAGACAGCGAAAAAAAAGACTAGATGTTGTCAGACAATTAGAACGGTTTTACTGCTCAACTTCTGCTGGGGATTTTCCGGACGAATCGTTTGGTTTGGGGGAAATCCCCACTTCTATTCTGGGTCAGGCATTGGATATTCTACTGGTGCTAGAGGCGGTCGAATGGAAATGGGACATCAACACCATACTCAGTCAGCCGGATGATCTGCTTCGAGCGGTGTTGCGACTGAAATCGGTTGGTGAAAAGTTGCGAAGGGAGCAGTCAGATGCGGAGTAAGCGCAACAGCCAAAGCAAAAAAACAATCCATGTTACGGGAAATCCACAGGCTGCAATGTATAGACCCGGATTGGGTACAAAAACCGCCAGTCCGACCAGGACAAAAGATGTAATAAACATGGAAACAAACCAGATCGTCCCGGCATTAGAAGACCGCGACGGCGGCTCCCATGTATCTTCATCGGGATCGTTCTTGAACCAACTGCTGTACATATTTCTATTTTAGGTGATTTATGGACGAAAAACAACTTCGTTTTTTGTTGATGTTCGGATCGGACGCCTCGAAAGCACAGGAAGACTTCAAAAAATTGCAGTCTCGCGCTGAGGAATTGCAAAAACGTATGCAGACCTTGCGCGAGACGATGAAACTTCATCAAGCGGTTGGTAAAGACATAACGACTCTTGAAAAAGAGTTACAAGCGATTACCCACGAATTAGTAGAATTGGATCAAAAAGCGCAGCGTGCTCAAACTGCCTTGCGCGGCATGGCAAACAGCTCGCGGGATATTCGTGATAATTTATTCAACCTGCGCGACATTGGCGAAAAGCTTGATCGGATTGGTGGAACTTTTGAACGTTTTGGGCGAGGGATACTATCGCCAATAACCGGCGCAGTCCAATCTTATTTGCAATCCGCTTCACCTTTCGATTCAGTTGCATTTGCCTGGAAACAAGCGCAAATGGATATTCAGCAATCCTTCACCCGGATTGGAGCAGTGGCCACCAATGAGCTGCTTCCAGCGTTGCGTACGGCAGCCGATCTGGTTGCCAAAATCGCCGATCTGGTTGAACGCAATCCCGATTTAATCAAAGCCGGTCTGATGTTTGGCGGCAGTCTGGTCGCGATTGGTGGTCTGGCACAACTGGCCGGACAGATTACGATGCTGGTTGGGGTTACAAAGGCACTCAATATTCCGGCCTTGCTTGGCAGTATGGGTAGTGCTAGCAGTGCGCTGCTCAATCCATACGTTGGCGTGACTGCTTTGATTGGTATGGGTGCAGCAGCCGGCTATAGCGCATTATCCCGTACCGATTTTGGCGCGCAGCGTAATATGCAGGCAGCACCGGGACAATTGGCTACCATTGCGGCTTATTATTCCGGCCGTTTTGGATTATTTGGTTCCGAAGAACGCGGGCAGCAGTGGGCAATGATGATTGGTCAATTGACGGGAGTAGTTGAAAAACATGCCGAAGCCGCCCAGCGTGATGCAATGGCAACCCAACAACAACTAGATGCATTTGCTGCTTATGAGCAAGCCCAGCAGCAACGTACTGAGTATGAAAGGCGGGCACAGGCAGAGCGCAATCAGATTATTGCCGAGTTTGCTGCTCAACGGGTAGAAATTGAACGGAATTATGAAAATAATCGGAAATCCTTGATTGCTCAATACGCCGAACAGCGATTGCGTCTGATGCGCGATTTTACTCGCACTGAAAGGCAAGCAGAGCAAGACTATTATCAAAACCGGCTTAAATTATCCCAAAATTATCAAATTGACATCCAGCGCGCAGAAGAAGATCATCAACGGCGGATGCGGCAATTACGCCAAGATCATGATGAACGTTTGCAGGAGTTAATCGAAAATCGGGATGCGTTGGGTATTATTCGTGAAAAGCGATCTTATGAACGCCGTCGGCAAGAGGAAGAAGAGACGTATCGAATACAAGCCGCCCGCCGATCGGAAGATTTTGCCAGACAAATCCAGGAGATGGAAAGTCAATTTGCTGTGCAGCGACAGCGCAGATTGGAAGATTACCGGTTGCAATTAAACGAGCTGGCAGAGCAGCAGCAGCAACGTATGGCTCAATTAGCCATACAGCACGCGGAGGAACTAAAACGTCTGGATGAGCAACAACGAAAACGATTGCAACAATTTGACCGACAGTATCAAAACGAGTTGCAGCAATTGCGCAACGCTGAGCAGAACAGGCTAAATGTCTTGCGAATGCTGGCATTGAACGATCAAGCCTTGCTCCAAAAGACAGGCGCAGAACTCACAGCCCGATACAAAGCCTGGCTGGAACAACAAGTCAAGGGCTTTTTGGATACAAAACCGCAGCGGCGCGCATCAGGCGGTCTGGTCAGTGCTTGGCAGCCATATTTGGTGGGTGAACAAGGACCGGAACTGTTTGTTCCCGGAATCAGCGGAACTATCGTTCCAAATTCACTAACCCGTGCTATGCTCACGGATACTCAGTATTCCAGGGGTAAAGTCGTAAATATGCGAATTGAAACATCCAATCTGACGCTAAATCAAGTCATGCGAGAGGTGGAGCGGCGCTTGGATCGGCGGGACCGCGTGCTGGCACGGGCAATAGGAGGTTGATATGGCGGATTTCAGAATCGGGACTTCGCAGGCCAATATGACAAATATTGAATTATTAACCGTACCGTTGCCTGTACCGCGTTCGATCTTTCGCGAGTATGCAGAAATAGTAACAGCAGCAAGCGGGCGGGCGTACGGCCGCGGTTTACCGGTTTGTAAATGGACCTTTGCCATATTGACTTATGCACAGCGGCAACAATTGAAATCCTACTGTGCCGGATTGTCGGCAGTGGTATATATCCGTACATTAGCCAATGATGACCAATACTACAACTACCGTGCCATCATGCATTGGCCGATTGAAGAAGAACGTGATCCTTCGAAGCGCCGCGACAGATTGGAATTTGAAATTGAATTTACTCATCTGGAAAAACTATGAGCCGTGCTTTGACTTCTCAAGAGTTGCAAATCTTGCGTTCGGATGGTCTGGCTGCAAAACTGTTTGCCATCATTGATCAACCGCTTACGGTGTTTAGCTGTCGGGTAAATCAAACTTTTTCGGGCAGTGAACCGATCGCACAAATTACGTATAACAATGCCAGTGGAAACGTGAACAATGTGTTGTCTGGCATGACA
>DLXG01000133.1 GCA_003448875.1 Anaerolineaceae bacterium | reverse complement strand
GGCCAGCCCAATCCGTCCGATGTTCGTCCACGACATCGGCCTTCCGAGGATGCGTTCGGAATAAGGAATGCCGGAAATGACCGAAATATCCTCATCGCCGATGCCCAATTCGTGCAGACGCGAGATGGCTTCGGCGGCGTGGTCTACTTGTTCTTCTTTGAAGAGAGCCAGATGAACGACTTTTGCGGTCATAGGGTTGCTCCTTGATTACTCTTCCAGTTCGGTAACCGAGGGCACCTCGGCTTTACCGACTTTCCGA
The DNA here is from genome assembly GCA_003448875.1 of Anaerolineaceae bacterium. Taxonomy (GTDB): domain Bacteria; phylum Chloroflexota; class Anaerolineae; order Anaerolineales; family Anaerolineaceae; genus Bellilinea. The sequence continues at coordinate 2,264 of DLXG01000133.1, read as the reverse complement.
AGGGTATGTGCCATTTGCCCTTCCTGAACTTCCCAGACCGGTACCAGTGGAATCAGCCGGGCAGCAATCAGGTAGAGGAAAAGGAATAAGCACAACGTTCCTATTGCAATGCTGATCTCCGTCAAACGGGGGATGTATGTCCCCCAGTCAAACGGCGTACGCTGGTGTCCAAGTGAAACGGGGATGATCAGGAAGCGTTCCAGATACATTCCCACGTTGATAAGCAGAGAGATGATGAACATTGCCCACGGCGTCCGACGAATGGTTTTATTCCATAAGGTCAGCCATGGGATAGCCACATTGCAGATCAGCATGGTATACCACATCCAGGCTGCCGGTCCGGTGTAATGCAGAGTAAGGACGCGGCGGGCCGCCTCATACCCACCGTACCATGTTAACAGGAACTCATTGAAGAAGAAATACGCCCACGCCATTGAAATCACCAGCAGCAGCTTACCGAGTGCTTCAAAATGCTCAGTACGAATGAAGTAGTCGAAGTTCTTCATAGTATTGCGGAGCACAAAAAGAATGGAGACCACAGCCGCTACGCCGGAAAGGATCGCACCGATAATGAAATATGGCCCGAAGATGGTCGAATGCCAGCCGGCCACCTGTCCAACCGCAAAGTCCCACGAAACAATCGTGTGGACCGAGAACATGACCGGAATGATGGCGAAGGCAAAGATGTTGATGGCCTTACGAAGACGGTACCACTCGGCTTCGGTGCCGCGCCAGCCAAGTGCCATTACCTTATAGATGGTATGCCGCCAGCCTGTGGTGCGGTCGCGCGCCATGGCCAGATCGGGCACGAGCGGCAGGTAGAGATAAATGGTGCTGGAAAGCAGGTAGGTGGTAATGGCAAGGAAGTCCCACACCAGTGCAGATCGGAAATTAGGCCATAACCAGCGGGCATTCGGATAAGGAATCATCCAGTAGAAGACCCAAACCCGCCCCAGATGGATGAGTGGGAACAGGGCGCCGGCTGCCAGGCCAAAGGTAGTCATCAGTTCGGCTGCGCGGGTGAAGGGTCGTCTGAACTCAGCCTTGAAAACCCGCAAGATAGCCGAAACGAACGTTCCTGCGTGACTGATTCCGATCCAAAATACGAAGGTAACAATAAAGAGTTCCCAAAAAACGGGCCGGCGGATACCGGAAACGCCTAAACCTACCAGGATCATATTTACCCATGCGCCAAAAAGAAAGACCACCACTCCCAGCCCAAGGCCAATCAGCCAGATCCAGTAACGGCGGGTAGTGGTGGTCATGGCTTCCATGACCATACGGTTCATTTCTTCGCGTGGGCGGGGATCAAACATCAAATGTTCGCGCGGGTCTTCCTCGGCGTGTTCGGCCGGCTTGATGGCTTGCAGCAATTTCGTTTCAGCTGCCATACCGTCCACCTCCTTTGAGATAAGTTACGCGGGGCAGGGTGCCCAGTTCTTCCAGCAGCTGGTAGCGGCGCTCACTGCGCGCTAACTGGCTGGCTTTGCTTTGCGGGTTGCTGATATCCCCAAACACCAGTGCGCCGGCCGGGCAGGCCTGAACGCAGGCGGGTTGAATCTCGCCGTCTTCCACCTCGCGTCCCTCAGCGGCGGCTTTTTGCCGGCCGCGTACAATCCGCTGCACGCAGAAGGTGCATTTTTCCATCACACCCCGCCGACGGACGGTGACATCCGGGTTGAGGTAAGAATTCATCGGTTCGGGAATATCGTAGTCAAAATAATTGAACTGGCGGGCATGGTAGGGGCAGTTGTTGGCACAGTAACGCGTGCCGACGCAGCGGTTGTAGACTGCAAGGTTGATTTGCTCCTCTTCGCTGTGCACCGAGGCGAATACCGGGCAGACCGGTTCGCAGGGGGCGTTGCCGCATTGCTGGCACATGACCGGTTCAAAGCGAGGTTTGATCTCCGGGTACTCGCCCGTCCACATGCGTTTGTTGTAAAGCCAGTACATGCCACGCCCGTAGGCTACATCGTCCTCACCGACGAACGGAATGTTATTTTCCATTGAGCAGGCCGCGATGCAGGCGTTGCAACCGGTGCAGCGGTCGAGGTCCACCACCAGTCCCCATTTTTGAGGTACTTTTTGTTCAGCCATGAGTCTCTCTCCTTAGTTTTATCATCGCTAACATTAATGCTCGCCGTAGACGCCTTCTTTACTTTCCACACGGGCGAGCGGGCGGCGTTTGCCGGTTGGCAATACGGTGGCTACCACGCTGCCAAAGGCCAGGTCGCCGGCAGCGTTTGTTGAGGTGGGCAACACCT
>DLXG01000114.1 GCA_003448875.1 Anaerolineaceae bacterium | reverse complement strand
AACCGCTGCCGCCCGAACGCAGCGGACTCTTCATGGAGAGAGTAAAAATTGTCCCTTTCGAGGATGAAACAAATGCCCGCAACGCTTTAGAGGCCGGTGAGATTCAAGCCTTCTACATCATTCAGCCGGATTATCTTTCCACTGGCAATGTCAAGTTGATTGCAAAGGACTCGGTTGAGTCGAGCATTCACAGCGATTTTTCGGAATTTTTACTGTCTCATCTCTTGAAAAATGAAAACCCAACCATCCGCACGCGCATTTTGGAAGGGCCGCAGCTGACCCTGCGCACCGTCAACAGCGACCAACAATTTAACAGCCGCAACCCGCTCGGCTTTATCATTGCGATTTTTTCGGGAGTCATCTTTTTACTGGCGGTCAACACCAGTGGCGGTTACCTGCTTCAAGCCGTGGTAGAAGAAAAGGAAAACCGCACGATGGAAGTCGTCTTAACTTCAATCTCGACCGACCAGTTCATGGCTGGCAAAATTTTTGGTAATTTGAGTGTGGGATTGACCCAATTACTCTTCTGGCTGGTCATGGCAGGCGTTGCGGCTATGATCGCTCTGCGAACCTTCCCCGACCTGAGTGATATTGGCATCGGCTTTTCCTTCTTTGGGTTGATGGCACTCACATTTTTACCGGCCTTCGTTATGATCGCGGCTTTAATGACCATGGTTGGTGCAACCGCCACCGAATCACGTGAGGCTCAGCAAATTGCCGGCTTATTCAGCCTGCCGATTGCCATTCCCTTCTGGTTTATTGCCGCCATCATGGAAAACCCCAACGGGCCTCTGGCAATTGGTTTCAGTTTCTTCCCTTTCACAGCCCCAATGACCCTGCCGCTTCGTTCCATGCTGACCAATTTACCCGTCTGGCAGGTCGTGTTTTCAGTAGGCTTATTGATTGTTGCAGCGGCAGCTTCCATCTGGCTGGCCAGCCGTGCATTTCGGCTGGGAATGCTCCGCTACGGTAAAAAATTGACCCTCGCAGAACTTCTGCGTTCGCGCTGATAAAGTGAGGCTTTTTCGATGAACAAAATCTGGCTTGTCCTGACCCACGAAATCGAAACCATTGTACGCAGCCGTTCCTTCATCCTGACCCTGATTCTGGTACCTTTGGTCGGCTTTATTATCCTTTTCGTTGTCAGTATTCTCCAACGCAATAATCCCAGCCCGGATATCACCAGTCTGCTGTTACCCGAAAGACCTCCCCTTAAGGGTTTTGTGGATCATAGCCGCCTTATTCAGGGTGTTCCCACTGAACTAGAGTCAATTATTCGGGCGTATCCGGATCAGGAAACCGGCTTGAAAGCCCTCAAAGAAGGTGAAATTGCGGTTTTATATGTTGTTTCAGCCGATTATCTGGAAAGCGGAAAGATTGAACTTTACGCCCAACAAATCAACCTGTTAGAAGACAGTGGTAACGCCTACCCTGTGGATTGGCTGATTGAATATTACCTGCTTAAAGATCAACCACAACTGCTCGACCGTGTTGTTCAACCCCTCAACCTGAATGTTGAATTGATCGCAGCCGAAACACCCCCCCGCAACCAGGATGCGATGGTAGCCTTTTTCGTACCATACGGGATTACCCTGTTCTTCTATATCTTCATTCTCGGTTCCGCTTCTCTCTTGTTGAGCAACATCACTACCGAAAAACAAAACCGCGTGATGGAAATCCTGCTCACTTCAGTCACCCCCACCCAGATGATGACCGGTAAAATTATCGGACTAGGACTGGTGGGGTTGCTGCAAATGGTGGTCTGGCTGGTTTCAGCATTACTGCTGCTTCAGTTCAGCGGAAGAACCTTTGCGGCCCTGCAGGGCGTTGAAATTCCGCCCACTATTTTGGGATGGGGCATTCTCTACTTCATATTGGGCTATACCATTTTTGCCGCGCTGATGGCAGGAATCGGCGCATTAGTACCCAACTTGCGGGAAGCCTCACAGGCAACTTTCCTGGTTATTTTGCCTCTTATCATCCCGCTGATGTTTATCTCGCTGCTGATTAACCGCCCCGAATCGACCGTAGCGCTCGTTCTGAGTCTCTTCCCGCTCACCTCACCGGTAGCGATGATGACCCGTCTGGCTGCCACCCCCGTCCCATTCTGGCAATTGGGACTGGCCGCCGTACTGCAAGCCTTGACCGCCATTTTTATTGTACGGCTGGTTTCGGGAATGTTCCGCGCTCAAAATTTACTTTCCGGGCAGCCATTCAGCATCAAAGTTTTTCTACGGGCACTGGCCGGAAAAGCCTGAGAAAAAGTTGTCTGGTCCTTTGAAAGGATGGCTTGCATCGTATACAAGGGAATGTTATAATTTGAGCAAGCCAGCAGCAGGGCTTGTGGAAATTCGTTCATCTGGTCAAATTAAGTTACTTCCCCTTTCCTAGTAAAAAAGTTGTCCCCTTTCAAAATCAGGACCTCCGGCCTGTTGGTCTGGCTTGACCCCATCCCAAACAATCACGGAAGAGAATAATGGAAATTCTCGAACTCGAAAAAGCACCTCTGGCAACCTTGCGCGAAATTGCCAGAGAGTTAGAAGTGCCGAATGCCTCTCGGCTGAAAAAAGAAAATCTGATTCTACGCATCCGCCAGATGCAAGCCGAAAAAGAAGGTCTGGAAGTGCGCGGCGGAGTGCTGGAAATTCTGCAGGAAGGCATCGGATTTTTACGCGCAAACTATCAAATTGGGCCTGAAGATGTGTATGTCTCGCAGGCTCAATTACGCCGCTACGAATTGCGCAGCGGCGACCTCGTCATCGGCGTTGTCCGGCCGCCCCGCGAGGGTGAGCGGCACTATGGCCTGTTAAAGGTTGAAACCATCAACGGCATGACCCCAGAAGAGGCCCGCGAGCGGCCGGTCTTTGAGCGCCTCACCCCAATCTTCCCCAACAAACGCTTTGATCTGGAAACGGATCGGAACATCCTTTCCACCCGCCTGATCAATCTGATCGCTCCCATCGGACGCGGTCAGCGCGGGATGATCGTCTCCCCTCCCAAAGCCGGTAAAACTACTATTCTTAAGCAAATTGCCAACGCTATAACGGTCAAAAACCCCGATGTACACCTGATCATCGCCCTGATTGGTGAACGCCCTGAAGAAGTAACCGACATGGACCGCTCGGTGGATGCCGAGGTGGTCGCTTCCACCTTCGATGAACCGGTTACCGCGCATATTCGGGCAGCCGAAATCACACTGGAACGCGCTAAGAGATTGGTCGAAATTGGACGAGATGTGGTAATATTGATGGACTCATTAACCCGGTTGGCGCGGGCTTACAACCTCGTGGTCAACCCCTCCGGGCGAACCTTATCAGGCGGTATGGATCCATCGGCATTGTATCCGCCCAAGCGTTTCTTTGGCGCGGCTCGCAATCTCGAAGAAGGCGGTTCGCTGACCATTATTGCCACTGCCCTGGTAGATACCGGCTCGCGCCTGGATGATGTGGTGTATGAGGAATTTAAAGGTACCGGCAACATGGAACTCCATCTTTCACGCCGCTTGCAGGAAAGGCGCGTCTATCCGGCCATTGATATTGAGCGCTCTTCAACTCGCCGCGAAGAATTGCTGCTCGGCCCGGATGTCCTCCAACGAGTCTGGCTCATGCGGCGGATGTATCTGCAAATGATTTCACCTCCCCCGCAGGGGGCAGGCATGGATCCGGCAGTGGCCACCGAAGCCATTCTGCAGCGCATGGCAAAGACCAAGAATAACGCGGAGTTCCTCGAAAGCCTGACGGAGGATACGTGAATCGAACCAAACCAGAAACACCAGCCAGCGAATCTTCTGCTGCGGCTGGTTCTGGATTAACCTCAATCCTGCTCTGGGTAGTGGCTGTGGTCATGGTTGGGTTTGCCCTTTTCATGGCCTATCAGCGCTTATTTGATCGCAGTGGCCGGGCAGGCGTAGCGGTTGCCAACGCCCCGCTGGAATTACCCGCAGTCCCCCAACAGGTCAGTCTGCCCCTTTATCAGCCGGAGACACAACCCATCTCTTTGCACCGGCAGGCCAACCTGCGCACCATTTTACCTACCCGCCCGCGCGAGCAAGAGATCGTTTATCGGGTTCAAGCCGGCGATTCGGTCTTCGGGATTGCCCAATCCTTCAATCTGAAACCTGAAACGGTTTTATGGGCAAACTACGACATTCTAAATGACGACCCCCACATGATTTCAATTGGTCAGGAATTGATTATCCCGCCGACGGATGGGGTGCTTTATAAGTGGAAAGAAGGCGATACCATCGAAAAAATTGCCGCCACCTTTAAAGCCGATCCGCACGATATTTTGCTTTATCCCGGCAACAAACTGGATCTGGCTAATCCGGTCATTGAGCCCGGTACCTATGTCATGATTCCGGGTGGATCGCGGGAATTTCGCACGTGGGTTGTGCCGACTATTCCGCGCGGCCCGGCCGGGGTGAATAAATCCATTTACGGCCCCGGTGCCTGCGATACCAGCGCTGGCGGAGCGTTTGGCACCGGCACGTTCGTCTGGCCCACCCGCAACCGCGTGCTTTCCGGCAATGATTACTGGCCGGGTCACCTCGCCATTGATATTGCTGCTTACACCGGCGACCCAATCTATGCCGCAGACAGCGGCGTGGTGGTCTACGCCGGTCCGGTGGGAGGCGGCTACGGCAACATGGTCATGATTGATCACGGAAACGGTTATCAGACCCTCTACGCTCACCTTTCAGCGTGGAACGTCCGCTGCGGGGCCAGTGTATCGCAGGGGCAGGTCATCGGTCAGGCCGGCAGTACCGGACGTTCAACCGGGCCGCATCTGCACTTTGAGGTGCGCTATCTGGGCGGCTTTGTCAATCCGTGGTATGTGCTGCCCTAGCCTTTAGAGCAAAGAAAACGGGTCAACTTCTACCCGCCAATTGCCCCAATCTTTTCCGCGCAACACGCTGGCAGGATCCATCCCGCGCAGGATGATCTGCCAGCGGTATTGCCCGCCTTCCTTGGCAAAAAAACACGGCACCGGGCCGATGAGTTCAATGCCCGGATAGGCGCTTTCGGCAATCCAATCCGCCACCCGTTTGGCCATTTCCTGCGCGGTGGATTCGGCCTGCCTGGCATTGGCATGACGATACTCTAACCGTACCAGACGGGCAAAAGGCGGATAGCCCATCTTCCGCCGTAATTCAATTTCATGTTGATAAAAGCCGGCATAATCATGCCGCGAGGCCGACTGGATGGCGTAATGCTCCGGCTGAAAAGTTTGCAATATGACCCGCCCGCCCAAAGGGCTGCGCCCGGCCCGCCCGGCCACCTGTGTGAGCAGTTGAAAAGTTCGTTCGGCTGCCCGAAAATCATCC
>DLXG01000012.1 GCA_003448875.1 Anaerolineaceae bacterium | reverse complement strand
CGCGCCTTGCTGCGGCGTTGGGCGGTGTTAAACTTTGGGTGAAACGTGATGACCTGACCGGTCTGGCGGGCGGGGGCAATAAAACCCGCAAACTCGAATATGTTCTTGCCGAAGCCCAGGCAAATGGTGCGCGTACTCTGGTCACCGTGGGGGCGGTTCAATCCAATCATTGCCGGCAAACGGCTGCACTGGCAGCCCGTTTTGGATTGGGATGTATTTTAGTGCTTTCGGGAGAAAAAGAAGAGCCACCTTCTGGAAACCTGCTGTTGGACAAGCTGTTTGGGGCGGAAACGATCTACTGCTCTGCGGAGGAACGCAATCAAGTCCTGAAGGACGCATTTGACGAAGCATGGTCGGCTGGCAAAAGACCCTTCCTGATTCCATTGGGTGCTTCAACACCCACAGGCACTATCGGTTACCTGACTGCCTTTGAAGAATTTCTGACGCAAGGGCTGGAGGTGGATTGGATTGTGGTGGCTTCCTCTTCGGCTGGCACGCAGGCCGGATTGGTGCTGGGGGCATTGAAAAGCGGCTGGAAAGGCAAAGTGCTGGGAATCAGCATTGATCATCCGGCGGCCGAGTTACAACAGCGGGTGGCAGAATTGGTAGATCAGGCAGCCGAACGGATTAACCTGAAATTGCACTGCCAGCCATCCGAAATACTGGTCAACGATCAGTATCTTGGAAAGGGGTATGGCATACCCTCGCCGCAGGAAATTGAAGCCATCCGTTTGTTTGCGCGTTATGAGGGTCTGCTGCTTGATCCCGTTTATACCGGTCGTGCTGTAGCGGCAATGATTGACCTGATCCGTAAGGGCTTTTTCAAACCACATGAACGGATCCTGTTCTGGCATACCGGTGGGACACCGGCACTGTTTGCCGAGCGTTACCGAACCCTATTGATTGAATGACCGTTATTAAGGTTTGAGAGGCGGGCGCCAGGCTGCCCCAAAATCAAAGTCTTTATCCGTAGTAAGTCGAACGAGGTTGGCGCCGTTGATGGTCATCAAGTAGATATCGTGATTCCTCCCATCCGGCCAGCCTTCAAAGGCAAGCCAGTTGCCATCCGGTGAAATGCTTACCTGTGCCACAGGGCCGGGGTCAGGTTGGCCGCGGGGTGGAATGCGCACTGCCCGGGTAGTAAAACGATCTTCGTAACGCAAGGCAAACAGATTGGGAATGCCGTCCGATTTCAACTGGCTGAAGAGGATAATTGTCCCGTCCGGCACCCATTTTGGCCATAGATCATTGACCTCGCCGCTGAGGGAAAAGCGGTTCTGAAATTGACCGCTGTCGGCCATGACCCACACCTGCCCGTAGACCAGTTCGCGCACATAGGCTATTTGGGTTCCGCTGGGGGACCAGGCAGGCTGCTTTTCAACATAACGTTCACTGGTCAGTTGTTTGAGGCTGCCATCTAAAAAGTTATAAACATAAATATCCGGGTTGCCTGCCCGGGTTGAGGTGAAGGCTATTCGATTTCCATCCGGTGACCAGGCCGGGTCATAATCTGAAGCGGGGCTGGCGGGTAAAGGCAAAGGTAGTGGATCACTGCTGCTGTTGAGATCAAGTATGTAAATTTTGGCATTTTCATACTGGTCACGCCGGCCTGCGCATGGAGAGATGAAAGCCAGTTTCTGACCGTCGGGAGACCAGCTGGGTTGACAGGCTCCATCCGGCATGTTGGTGATTGGGCGCTGTTGGGTGCCATCGGCGTTCATCAGCCAAACCTGCATAAAGCCGGTGCGGTTGGAAGCAAAGGCAATCTGACCGCTCCCGCCAAATGCGGTGGGAGAAGGACTGAGGGTGATTGTTGGAGTAGGTGTTTCGGTGGGTTCGGGGGAAGGGCTGGCTGTGGGAGAGGGGACGGGAGTTTCGGTGGGAGTTGGGGTGTGCGGCGGAACAAAAGCGACCGGCTGGGTGGTGGTGGCTGGGCGGACAAATAAGGTAGGTGAGGGTAAGGCCGGGAAAAGGGCACTGCGCAGTGCCATTGGTACACCCGGTTCAATGATAAAAAAGATGGTCAGCACGCTGGCCAGAACAAGTGAGACCGGTAGTAAACCGTTGTTACGCTTCCGCCGGGCAGCTGGTCTGGAGGTGCGTCTTTTCAACATCGGATCCATGACTGCCACGGGCTGAGGTTCGTTTTCTACTGCCTCAAGGTCCTCGCTGGCCGGAAGGAGATTTTCTAGCGGGGGCGGCGTTACGGTGATTTGACTGATCGGCGGGCGGTCAATTTCGCTGGCGCTGAGCAGGGCTTGCTTAAATTCCAATGCAGTCTGGTAACGATCCTGCGGATCAATTTCCAGCGCTTTTTCGATTACCGCTGCCAGCTTACGAGAGGTTTTGGGAGCAAATTCCCGCACGGGAGTCAAATCTGCTTTTCCGGTAGCGCGCGACAATCCGTCCTCAGGGATGGTTCCAGTCAGACAGGCATACAGGGTTGCTCCCAGCGAGTAGATATCGGTGCGGGGGTCGGTAGGGGCCGTGCCGTATTGCTCTGGCGGAGAATAGCCGGGGGTCATTGCCCTGGCGCCGGTGGTGGTTTGCTGATTACCGCTCATCACCTTTGCCAGTCCAAAATCTACCAGCGCAATCTGTCCTTCGGGGGTAATTTTGATGTTGCCGGGTTTAATATCGCGATGGATGATCGGAGGTGTGCGGGTGTGAAGATAATGCAGCGCATCGCAAATTGCCACCCCAATTAAAATCACCTCTTCTTCTGGCAGCGTCCCCAACCGTTCGATACGCTGGCGTAAATCTTCGCCGTCAATGTAATCCATGATCAGGTACTGCCCCTGTCCCGGAATCGTAAAATAATCTCCAACGCGGGGCAGGTTGGGATGGCGTAAACTGGCGAGGATGTTGGCTTCGCGTTGAAATTGGCGGGCGTACTCATCCGTCAGGAATAAGTTTTCTTTGACGGCAACCGCGATGCCTAAATTTTCATCCATCGCCTGATAAACTGAACCCATCCCACCCTGACCGAGGATGGAAACGATCCGGTAACGGTTAATGAGGACAGTCCCAGGAGCGAGCGGCATTAATGTTTATTCTACCTAAATTAAAAATCAGCGGCAACGAAATAGACGGCGGGTTTTCATAAATGAAAGGTGATTTGGATGGAAGTGTTTCAGTCATGCTATAATCACCGGTAAGTGGCTATGCCGAACAGGAAATCACAATGAACTTGGATATTCGCACAGCCGTTCAAACTACCTTTTTGCTGTTACTGCTGGGTGTTCTGCTCAGCATCTTCACCGGAATCCGTACCATTCAATCCGGTAAACGATTACTGTATTTTCGCAAGCGGCGCGAAATGGTCTCGCGCGGTTGGCGGTTTATCTTCACGGCAGTTTTGCTGGGCGGCTTTGCCTTTGCGGTTAACCGCTATGCGGAACCGGTTGCTTATCAGATCTTCCCGCCCTCGCCGACCATTACGCTCACCCCCACCATAACCCTGACCCCAACCATTTCGCTGACACCAACCATTACATTGACGCCGACTCTTACCGAAACGCCGCTGGAATCGCCAACGCCGGTGCTGCCGGATGTGATTGCTGCTCAAATTGAAACGACTATCACTCCCAATCCGGAGGCGGTTTTCAGCCGGGTAGTCATATCCAAACAAATAGACAAAGATTTTCAACCAATTAATCCGCAAACCGAATTTCAAAACCCGGTTGGTAAATTGTACGGGACATTCAGTTTTGACAAAATGTCCACCGGCGGACAGTGGTCAATTTTATGGGTGCGCATGGCAGATAATAAGATTTTGTGCTTCTTGACAGAACCATGGACGGGCAGTACCGGTGGGTATGGGTATACGGAGTGCGAACCGCCAGCCGGCGAATGGCTGCCCGGCGATTATGAGGTGCAGATTTTCGTGGGTCTGCAATGGAAGTCGTTTGGCAGGTTTACGGTGGTAGGTGAGCCGCCCACTCCCACGGCAACCGCAACACCCACCCGCACCCCTTCACCTACTCCCACAGCCAGCGGAACGCCCACTGCAACTTATACCCGCACGGTCACATTGACCCTCACACCGACCAATACCCGCACGATTACGCTAACCCTAACCCCTTCACGAACACCAACCATCACGTTGACGCGTACCATAACGCCGACACCCACCCAGACGCGCACGCTGCGCCCCACCGACACGCGCTGGCCGACATCTACCCCGTGATTGGAGGCTGGTTTAAACCCGCGGAGAAGGATTGCTCATTTCGGCGAGGGCGCGAGCAATTTCTGCAGCCAGGCTACCATTGTTCAACAACAATGCCAGATTGGCCGCCATGCTGGCTCCGCCGGTTAGTTGATTGACTTTTTCTAACAGGAAGGGGGTTACGGCAGCACCGTGTATTCCGGCTTGTTCGGCTTCCTGCACAGCTTGCTGAATAATCTTCTCGATTTCTTCACCAGAAAGGGCATGTTCCGCAGGTGGAGGATTGGCGACCAGAATTGCCGAACGGATACCGGCTGCCCAATGGGCCAATGCCACCTCGGCAATTTCGGAAGCGCTCTGACACTTCAGGTTGACTTTCAGCCCGGATTGACGTGAGTAAAAGGCAGGAAATTCCTCAGTCTGGTAGCCGATGACGGGGACACCGAGAGTTTCCAGAACTTCTAGTGTGGCAGGCAGGTCGAGGATGGCTTTGGCTCCGGCACATACCACAACCATCGGAGTACGGCTTAATTCGTGAAGGTCGGCAGACACATCAAAGGGGGCATTGCGATGCACCCCGCCAATTCCGCCTGTGGCAAAAACGCGTATGCCGGCTTGATGAGCGGCGAAAAGCGTCCCGGCAACGGTCGTTCCGCCCGATTCGCCACGCGCGAGGGCGATACCGAAATCGCGCCGGCTGATTTTTCTGCACTGTTTCATCTGGGCCAGCCGTTCAATTTCAGCCGGCGACAAGCCAACCCGAATTTTACCGTCCAGTACGGCTATGGTGGCCGGTTCGGCGTGCTGCTGACGGATGATTTGTTCCATTTCAAACGCCAGTTGCTGGTTGTGCGGGTAGGGCAGACCATGGGTGATGACCGCTGATTCGAGGGCCACGACTGGTTTGCCGGAAAATAGTGCGGCGCGGATGGGGTTGGCAATTTCCAAATAGGTCTGATTGTTCATTTTAGATAACCAATCTGTCATAAAGAAGTTCCAGTGAGAGGTTGGGCACTACCGCGCCTGTGTGAGTCAACGTAAGCGAAGCAGCCGTTACGCCGAGGCGGATTGCTTCGTCAATATCCATCTCATTCAGGATGCCAAACAGGGTTGTAGCGGTCAGAGCATCCCCTGCGCCAATACTGTCCACAATGCGGGTCAGGACTGCCGGGATATGTCCGGAGGTTTGTGAGGTGGCGTAACACACACCCCCTTC
>DLXG01000144.1 GCA_003448875.1 Anaerolineaceae bacterium | reverse complement strand
GAAATTTAGACATGAATGTGTTTGTAGACCCGGATACCTGTATGGGCTGTGGCGTCTGTGAAACCATCGCACCCGAAATATTTCAATTAGGCGATCAGATTCACGCAATCGTGATCATGGATCCGGTTCCCGAATCCTATCGCGATCTCGTTCAGCAAGCCGTGGATGAGTGCCCGGAAGAAGCCATCTCCTTTGAGGATTAACTCTCCGCGATAATGTTCAAGTCCAGTAAAACAAAATCACCCCGTCAGCTAAAAGTGGACGGGGTGATTTCATAGGCATTTTCTTGAAAAAGATTATCCTTCAAATAAGGGTAGATGCGCCAGTGCCACGATCCCATTCCAGCGTGCCGATTCACCTTCGGTGCAGATAGCGGCCTCCACCGTTACGGTTGCACCGGCCTGCTCCATCAGTGAACGCATTCCTTCCAAGGTTGAACCGGTGCTGATCACATCGTCCAGAATCATCACCTTTTTTCCACGCAGCAAGCGGTGATCTTTTTCATCCAGATACAGGGTTTGCGGTTCGCCGGTGGTGATCGAAAGGGTCTGGGCTTTCAAGGCCTCGCCCATGTAAAACTTGTACACTTTACGCAGCACCACATAAGGCTTGTTCAGGCGCACCGACATGGCATAGGCCAGCGGAATACTCTTTGATTCGGCTGTGACAATCACATCGAAATCGCGCTCACGCGATTTTTGTGCCAACGCATCAGCACAGGCTTCCACCAGAGGGGTATCCCCCAGAATATTCAAAATGGCAATTTTCAAGCCGGGTTTGACCTCAAACAACGGCAATTCCCGGCGCAGCCCCGCCAGTTCAATCGCATACGTTTCGCGTTCAACCATTTTTCCCAACTCCTGAACAATTTTCTGCCACCATGCCCCCGATGATGACAGAAGATAAGTTTACCATAGAACCAATCATTTTTAGCCAGCTCAATGAGGATTAATTCAAAGGCTACCGGCTGCTTATCCGCGCAATGATGTTCAAAACCACCGTCAAAATGATGCTGAGCAGGATAGATGCCGCCAGCGGGAAGACGCAGGTGAAGCCTTCCCGTTCAATTTTGATGGTACCCGGCAGGTTTTGTAAAGCCGGAAGACGTCCCATCAGCCAGAAAATGCCGCCGATCACCACCAGCCCAATGCCCATTAAGACCAGCCAGCGACCAATTACCTCAAAACTTTGCATGACGAAACCTCCCATAAAATATAAAAATCTTTCGGGTGATTGTTTCAGTCATTTCAACGGAGTTTTTCATAAGTATAACTTGAATGTTCAGGAAAAGGGATAAAGGTCGTTTTTCTTCTTCCAAAACAACTCACAATCGTTCATTTCAAAAGTTTTCCTTGACAGTGGGACAATTTGGGTTTATATTTAGTGTACAAAATACACCAACTATCTTCCCCGGAGTTTACCATGAGCATCTTCGACGGCAAGCGTCTGACCAACGAAACCTTCAAACTGGATATCGAGCGCATGCGGCGCGGCTGGTATACCGACAAATACTTTGTCAACATCGCCACCATGCTGACGGTGCTTTCCAAACAGGGTTACCGCTATCAGGGCAAGGCTCACCGCCTGCCGCCCGGCATTGACCCCTACCAGATTGCCTGTGGCGACATCGAAGTCGAAATGCAGTGGTTCACCCGCCGCCCCGGTAAAACCATTGTGGTCGGCGTGGATAAGGCCTTGACCATGCTGCGTCACTGCACCGGTTACTTCGAGGGAGATACCTTCATTAACACCGCCGATCAGTTAGAAGTTTGGGCTGTTCACGATGGCTGCACAGTCACTTCGGACGGCAACCCCCTGCATGTCAAGCCGGTGATGCGCGTGCGCGGGCGTTACCGCGATTTTGCCATTCTGGAAACCCCCACCCTCGGCATTCTTACCCGCGCCAGCCGGGTGGCTACCAATGTCTACAACGCGCTGGTGGCCGCCCGCGGCAAGCCGATGCTGTTCTTCCCGGCCCGCTTTGACCTGCACGAAGTTCAGGCCGCCGACGGCTACGCCTATCAGATTGCCGTCCAACGCTACAATTTCGACCACGCCAGTACCTTGGGGCCGTTTGTCTCCACCGATGCGCAGGGTGACTGGTGGGGCGGGGCCGGTGGCGGTACCGTAGCCCATGCGGCGATCGCTTCATTTCTGGGAGATACAGCCGAAGCCATGCTGGCCTTTGCGCAGGTGCTTTCGCCCAGCATTCCGCGCATTGCGCTGGTGGATTTCAACAACGATTGCGTCCACGACTCACTGGCAGTTTGCAAAGCCATGTTCGAACGCTACCGCACGCTGATCGAAACCGGTCAGCCGGAAGAGGCCCAGCGCTATAAACTCTACGGTGTGCGGCTGGATACCAGCGGAAGCCTGAGGGATGTGAGCGTGCCTCCGCTCGGCGACCCGGCCCTTGACCTGGGTGTAAACCCGCGTCTGGTCTTTCTGGTGCGGCAGGCCCTCGATACGGCTTGGGAAAGCTGGGACCTGCCCGCCGAATGGCGCGAGCCCGCCCGCCGATTCTGTCAGGAAGTGAAGATTGTCGTCTCCGGCGGCTTTACCCCGGAAAAGATCTCCCGTTTTGAAAAATTAAACGTCCCCGTGGATATTTACGCAGTTGGCTCAGCCCTTTTCGATAATCACAACGATACGGTTACCGATTACACCGCCGATGTCGTCCGGATTAAAGTGGACGGCCAGTGGGTAGACATGGCCAAAGTTGGCCGTAAAGCCTTAGATAATCCCGATCTGGAGCGGGTCTGGTAGCTCAGGGTTTCTGATAAACCAGTCCAACCCAGTCGTTCTGAATCATTCGCTCGACGAATTGGAGGCCGTGCATTTCGGCTTCAGCCTCCACCGCCGGGGACTGCTCATCCAGAATGCCGGAAAGAATGATCTTTCCGCCTTTGGTGATCGTATCGGCCAGCCCTTCTCCCAACATGCGGATAATGACGGGGGCAAGGATGTTGGCCAGCACGAGCGGTGCGCGACGCAGGGAGAAATACCCCAGCAGAATTTCTCCCAACGAACCAACCCCGCTGTCAATCTGTTCGGCCACGTCGTTCAAGGCTGCATTTTCGCGGGTCGAGCGGATGGCAGCCTGATCAATATCCACTGCCACCACCCGGCTGGCGCCCAACTTAACCGCTGCAATCGAGAGAATGCCGGAGCCGCAGCCAATATCTATGACGGCCTGTCCGGGGATAAGGTGCTTTTCCATTAATGCCAGACATAACTGGGTGGTGGGGTGCGTGCCAGTACCAAACGCCATACTGGGGTCAATTTTGATCGGGATGCGCTGCTCATCCGGGGTTTCGATCCAGGCCGGCAGGATCATCAATTTTTCGCCAATCGGGATGGGGCGGTAATGCTCCCGCCAGGCAGCCATCCAGTCCTGATCTTCAACCTCGCGGTACTCGGCCGGCGGCAGCGGTTGAATCTGGCTCAGGTGCCATAAGGCCTCTTCCAGTTTCAGCCGGCGCTGTTCAAGGGTGCTGTCCACCACCATGTAACCAAAAACCTTGACCGGCCCGTAAGGGGTACCTTCATCTTCGGTATCGTTGTAACGCACGGCCTGTTCCATCACCACCCCCTGAGACGTAAAACGACCGATCACATCGGCTACCGCCTCGGCCAATTCACCATCTACCGTTAGAGAAACTTCCAGCCAGCGCGCTTCAGCCACCCAGAACCTCTTTGAGCAAGTCTAAAAAACTTTTTTCCTGCGGGCGCACCTCACTGCCCAGCGTTTTTGCCAGTTTTTCAAACAATTCGCGTTGTTCGTTGGTCAGACGGGTTGGCACTTCCACATTGACGATCACCAGTTGATCACCCCGTCCGTTGCCGCGCACATTCGGCACGCCCTTGCCTTTCAGACGAAAGATCTTGCCCGGCTGAGTGCCAGCCGGTATGTTCAGTTTGGTTTTTCCCTCAATGGTCAGCACTTCAATCTCAGCCCCCAACGCGGCTTGGGCCACGTTGATATTCAAATCCAGCAGAATATCATCGTTCTTGCGCCGGAAGAAGGGATGTTCCTTGACGCGGATTTCGATATACAGGTTGCCATGCGGCCCGCCATTGCTGCCGGGCTGTCCTTCGCCTGCCAGGCGGATCTGCGTTCCGTTATCCACTCCCGCCGGAATCGGCACTACCTTTTTGACGGTTTTGCGCTCCAAGCCGCGGCCTTTGCAGGTATGGCAGGGCGTACTGATCACCTCACCGCTGCCCCCGCAAGCCGGGCAGGTAGTCACCTGCACCATCGCGCCAAGGAAAGTCTGGCGGGTCTGGCGTACTTCACCGCGTCCACCGCAGGTCTGGCAGCGCACCGGCGAAGTGCCGGGTTCGGCCCCGCTGCCTCGGCAGGTAGAACACACCTCATCACGGGTAACTTCGATCTCTTTCTCAACCCCAAAGACGGCCTCTTCAAAAGTCAGCGTGACAGTGGTACTTAGATCAGCCCCGCGGCGGGGCGCATTGCGCCGCCGTGAACCGCCGCCCATGCCGAACCCAAAAAATTCCTCGAAGATATCCGAAAAGTCAATGGTGGTGAAATCGGGCATCCCGCCCATCCCGTTGACGCCGGCATGACCGTAGCGGTCGTAGGCTGCCCGCTTTTCAGGGTCAGATAATACGCTGTAGGCCTCGTTGATTTCTTTGAAGCGTTGTTCGGCATCCGGTTCTTTGTTGACATCCGGATGGTACTTGCGAGCCAGCGTCCGAAATGCCGATTTAATCTCTTCGTTGCTGGCATTCCGGCTGACCCCTAAAACCTCGTAATAATCACGCTGCGCCATTCGACTTCCAATCATTAATCCAAGTAAGCCGTTAATTCCTTTGCGGGATGAGGGGCAGATGATTACCATCTGCCCCTGCTCGCAGGGTTAAATCTTACTGCTCTTTGAACTCGCCGTCAACTACATCTTCATCGCCGCTGGGGGGCGGAGGCGGCGGAGTACTGCCGCCCCCTGCGGCTGCGCCCGGTGCGGATTGATACATGCCGGCGCCTACTTTCTGCAAAACCTGACCCAATTCTTCGGTGGCCGCCCGGATTCGTTCAGGCTCCTGCTCCTGCATCACATCCTTCAAACGCTGCACGGCCTGTTCCACCTGCTGCTTGACCTCGGCGGGGATTTTATCTCCGTAATCCTTCAAGGTCTTTTCGGCGGCGTAGAGGGTGTTGTCAGCATAGTTGTGGGCTTCCACCAGTTCCTTGCGGCGGCGGTCCTCCTCAGCGTGCATTTCGGCTTCGCGCTGCATCCGCTCAATTTCCGCCTCGGTCAGGCCAGAAGAAGCGGTGATGGTGATATGTTGGCTGCGTCCGGTGGCCTTGTCTTTGGCGGTAACGGTCAGGATACCATTGGCATCAATATCAAAGGTAACTTCAATTTGCGGCACACCACGCGGGGCCGGCGGAATGCCATCCAGAATGAAGCGGCCTAATGACTTGTTATCGGCAGCCATCGGGCGCTCACCTTGTACCACATGGATTTCCACCTGCGTCTGACCATCAGCCGCGGTTGAGAAGATTTGCGTCTTGCTGGTGGGAATGGCCGAATTGCGCTCAACCAGCGGAGTAGCCACCCCGCCCAGCGTTTCTACGGAAAGAGTCAGAGGGGTAACGTCCACCAGAATCACATCTTTGACTTCCCCGCCCAGCACGGCCGCCTGAATGGCTGCCCCAATCGCCACTACCTCATCCGGGTTGACCCCTTTGTGGGGTTCTTTGCCAAACTCGCGCCGCACAGCATCCTGCACGGCCGGCATACGGGTCATTCCGCCCACCAGCACCACTTCGTTGACATCGGAGGGTTTCAAACCGGCGTCCGACAAAGCGCGGCGCACCGGCCCCAACGAACGCTCAATCAGGTCGGCAGTCAGCTGTTCCAGTTTGGCTCGGGTAATGGATTTGACCAGATGCTTGGGCCCGGTCGCATCTGCTGTAATATAGGGCAGGTTGATTTCGGTCTGCATCACGGTTGAAAGTTCAATCTTGGCTTTTTCGGAGGCTTCTTTCAAGCGCTGTAAAGCCTGGCGGTCCTGACGCAGGTCAATCCCGGTTTCTTTCTTAAATTCTTCAATCAAATAATCCATCAGGCGCAGGTCAAAGTCATCTCCGCCGAGGAAGGTATCCCCGCTGGTGGATTTAACCTGAAAGACGCCTTCGCCCACATCCAGAATGGAAATATCGAAGGTGCCGCCGCCCAGATCGTAGACGGCAATCACCTCATTCTTGCGCTTGTCCAATCCATAGGCCAATGATGAAGCGGTCGGCTCGTTGATAATGCGCAGGACTTCCAGACCGGCGATTTTACCGGCGTCTTTGGTCGCATTGCGCTGGGCATCGTTGAAGTAAGCCGGCACGGTAATAACGGCCTGTGTGACCGGCTCGCCCAAAAAGGCCTCGGCATCGGCCTTGAGTTTTGCCAGAATCATCGCCGAAATTTCCGGCGGGGAATATTCGCGGCCGCCCATCACCACCCGCGCATCGCCGTTAGGCGCTTTGGTAACTTTATAGGGCACGCGGCTGATGGTACGCTGTACTTCCGGGTCATCATACTTGCGTCCCATCAGGCGCTTAATCGAAAAAATGGTGTTCTCGGGGTTGACAATGGCCTGATTGCGGGCAGCCCGCCCGACAAGCCGCTCCCCGTTTTTATTAATTGCGACCACCGATGGCACCAGCCGTTCACCTTCTGCCGAGGGGATTACGGTTGGCTCACCGCCCACCATGACCGCCACCACCGAGTTTGTGGTCCCAAGGTCAATGCCGACTATTTTGCCCATAGATTCCTCCGAATATTGTCATGTTTAGATATTGCGTTGCAACCTGCCTGCCAACTTGTGCCGGCTACTGCGCCACCCGCACCAAGGCCGGGCGCACCACCCGCTCACCGAGGCGGTAGCCCTGTTGGACAACTTCAATGATATGCCCGCTCTGCACTTCGCTGCTTTCTTCGTGCGAAATGGCCTCGTGCAGGTTAGGATCGAACGGATCACCGGCAGCGGCAATCGGTTGGATCCCCTCAGCCTCCAGAATGGATTGCAGTTTTCGGTAGATCAATTCCACCCCGTTCCACCATTCCTGCTGCTCGGCAGCGGCCGGCCGGTTTTTAATCGCCCGTTCCATATCATCCAGCACCACCAGAAACTTCTTGATGATATTGGCTGTAATGACCTGATGCAGCTGAGCCTGATCGCGTTCGACGCGCTTTTTGTAATTCATAAAGTCGGCACGCTCGCGCTGCCAGCCTTCAAAATATTCTTTGCACTGATTCTGTGCGTTTTGCAATTCCTGTTGTAATCCTGTGATGGTATCCTCCATGAGGGTTACCGCTTCATTTTGAGCGGCGGTTTCCTGCTCCATTGTTTCCGCAGCAGACTGCGGTGCCTGGGCAGGTTCATCGGTTGTTGGATGATCATGGCGGGTTCGTTTTTTCTTTTCGTCACTCATGAGAGGTTCTCTCCTTTGTAATTGGTGGGTTCATCAAACAGCGTTTCAGCAACCAGGTCACTCAACAAACCGGAAAGAAAGCGCACTGTCGAAATTGCCCGTCCGTAGGACATGCGCAAGGGACCAAGCACTCCCAGCGTTCCGGTCGCCAGACCGGGTGCGCCGTAACTCCCC
>DLXG01000145.1 GCA_003448875.1 Anaerolineaceae bacterium | reverse complement strand
CGCAGTTAATATCCCATCTAACCCCCGGCCGATCGATCATAACCTGGCCAAACGTATAATCAACATCTGCATCAGGTCGCGAAGATACACCAACAATAGCCACTTTACTGGTCAGAATATCGGCTCCACCCAATCCATCGATTTGCCTTTTATCCGGGCTGCCAAATACATCAAGAATAACTTTTTCCCTTTGCTTTTGATCCTTAGGAAGATCGTTTTCAAGAAAGAAAACCCCCTTACTTGTTCCCCCTCTAATAATGGCACATTTAAGTAATTTCACTTTCACATCTTCCTCCTCTCTCGTTTTTTAATCATTCCAACGAACTTTGTTGCCGAACCACACCTTCTCCATATTGAAAGGCTTCCAAGTTTAACTCGAGGTCAGAACCTTTGGTGAGCCCTACAAAAGCAGTTTGAAAATCGTTGATATCAAGTGGTAATACGCCGAGACCAACCAGTCCTCCAATCATTACCATGTTCGTAAATACGGGCTTTCCCAGCTCAAGCGCTTTTTCGGTTGCATCGATAAAAAATACCCTTTTTGTAATTTCTTTCAGTACCTGTTTAAGGTCTTCTATTTCCGGATAATCAAGATTGCCGCTCATAACCCCGATTGGCTTGATGGGGCGGACGTTTACAACAGCAACGGTCTCAGGACTGCCATGCGGTCCCATGTTCCGCAGTGCCTCTACCGGCTCTAAACCGATTATGATATGTGCACTCCCACCTGGAAACTGGGGACTATAGTTCTTTTTTTTCGAGATCCGGAGAAAACTATGGACGGCGCCTCCCCTTTGGGTAGCACCCAAAGTTTCACCGATGGTCACCTTAAATCCTTTAGCTACAAGCATTGTGCCAATAAGCCGGGAAGCCAGGAGATTTCCCTGGCCGCCAACACCAGCAATCATGACATTTAACGGATCGGCTTGCGGAACCATTTAGCCTACCCCCCTGATAATTGCGCCCCGGGAGCAAATTTGAGCACATACCCCACATCCTGAGCATAGCGCTTCATCAATTTGAACTTTACCAAGCTTTTTATTGAAGACAAGGCCGGGACATTTAAAATTTCTTACGCAAAACACGTCACAACCACACTCCTTACCGATACATTTGTCTAGGTCAACATGCATTTTGTACCGGGTAAATTCCATTCCTTTTTGTTTATACAAAGCACAAGCCTGCCTGGCGACAATAACTCGAACCCCTTTCGGAATTTGCATCATCTCATAAACGATCCGGGTTGTGTCCCCCAGGTTGAATGGATCGGTCACTTTTACCGGTGCTCCTACAGCCTCGCAAACTTTGACCATATCCACAACCGGCGCTTCCTGCTCCATGGCATTGGTATTTGATCCCGGATGAGGCTGGGCTCCGGTCATGGCAGTGACGCCGTTGTCCAGAATGATCAGGATGAAGTTAGCTTCATTATGTACAGCATTTACTAAGGCGGGTATTACGCTATGATAGAATGTCGAATCACCGGTCACCGCCAGCACCGGTGTGTCAAAACCAAACTGCCCTAATTTCCCTAAACCGTTGGCCAGACCGGCCCCGCTACCCATGCAATGAAGCGTTTGCAAGGTTTGATACCCCGCCGGCAAGACTCCCAGGCTATAACAGCCAATATCTCCACAGATCACAGCGTTACGTCCATCCATCAGTTTGGCCTTTTGAAGGGCCCAAAAAGTCGCCCGGTGAGGGCATCCCGGACAGAAAGTTACATCTCGAGCCGGGACAAAGTCGGCAACATATTTTTCTACCCTGCCAACGTAATCCTGGCTCCGCGGACTGTATTCCACATCCAATAAACCCTTTAGCGCCTCAATTACGATATCCGTGTTTAGTTCACCAACGGAAGGAATGTGCCCGGTAGCCTTACCGTAAAATTCTTTAACGCCTATTTTTGAAGAAAGCTCAGCTGCCAGGGACTTGACTCCTTCTTCCAGAAATGGATCAACTTCTTCAATCACCAGGAACCGGTTAGTTTTCTTGAAAACCTCTGTACTCAATTTCAAGGGAATCGGATTGGTTGTAGCCACCTTGTAAATACCCACGCGATCTCTTAAACCTAGAAGCTCTACTGCTTCATCCGCATACAGGTAACCAGTTCCACAAGTAACGACAATCAGTTCTGGAGAATCGGGTCCTTCGTAGCGATCAAAAGAATATTTTTCTACCAGCTCCCTTACTTCCCTGAGCTTGTCAAGAAGTTTACGATGCGAGGAACCCACTGGCATAGTAACAAAAGACCGTCTCCATTCTAGACTCCCATTCGTTAAACCTGGCAACTCACCCAGTTTGATGTTTCCCTGGGCGTGAGACGTTCTGGTGGAACTCCTGATCAATACCGGACCGCCAATCAGTTCGGAAATTTCAAATGCCCATTTAACCATTTCCTTCAGTTCTTGATGTCCAGAAGGCTCAAACAACGGTATTTGACCCATTCTGGCAAACCACCGGGGGTCTTGTTCATTGCCGCTCGAGATGGCTCCGGGATCGTCGCATACTACCACTACAAATCCGGCGGTCACGCCCGTCAAATTCACATTAAGGAGAAAATCCGAAGCCACGTTGAGACCGTTTTGCTTCATGGCAGTTAAAGATCTGAGCCCGGCCATTGCGGCGGCGGCAGCTGCCTCCATGGCCACCTTCTCATTGACTGACCATTCTGCATAAACACCTACATCGCTGGCCAAACGACCCAGCAAACCAAGGATCTCTGAAGACGGACTGCCAGGATAAGCGGCCGCGAACCGCACAAGTGCTTCCAACGCTCCCCGGACAATTGCCTCGTTGTCGCTCACCAGAATCTCTTTACCAGTTTCCTCCTCTATTAGAAAAGACACCTTAACTTGCCCCCTCTTGTTTTGCCTCAAGTAGAAGACTCTGCAGCAAGGGATCATCAGGATCCAGATAAAGAAGGTTATTTAGATTGCCAGTCTTTTTTATGATCTTCCGGATGGCATTTTTCTTCTTGTTCACGGACGCCTTCCTCAATTTCTCCAGATACTCTGGTTCAATTTCTCGATACTCCAAAACACCTTTCTTAATTGCTATTTTTAGAAGTTCTTCACCTTTTTTTGATCGAACAATAACCTGATTCCAACCCCTATCAAAATCCCAACCCGCGGAACTCCGGGCGCCACCAACAGATAGATCGCTAAATTCAGCGGTCATATCGATACAATAACGACAGCTATCCCTTACTATTGGATAGACTTCATCCAACGGTATTTCAATCCTACCATCCCCCGTACATAATTCCATGATTTGGTATTTGCTTGGAGGGATGTCAATTCGCTTTAACTTTTCAGA
>DLXG01000220.1 GCA_003448875.1 Anaerolineaceae bacterium | reverse complement strand
GCGCGCCCCGCAGCCTCCAGGTGGGGGATTGCACCCGCTTACTGCTCCATCGAGACCTCGAACACCCATGGGCCGGTGATAACATCGTGGAAGGCATCGCTGACCACTGCCCGCGCTTCCAGGTCGCTCATTTCCGCCGGTTTTTCAATGACCTCAAAACCGAAGGAATATTCACCATGCTGACAGGTGAAGCGGATCGGCACACCGCGCTGGATCAGTTTTTGTTGGGCGGCCTCGCAATCCGGTTGTTCGGGAGCCGAGGTGGCAATTCGCTCGATGACAATCCGGGCACTGGCAAGGCTTATCCCGGCTGGCAGTTGAAAGCGGTTAAAGGTGCATTGCACACTACGCCCCTCGACTTGCGTCATCCCTTCCAGCAGCATGGTGGCGTACTGGTCGCGCAGTTCGCGCTCGCCGGCAATCAGCGCCATGCGATCAGCCGCCCAGTCGGATTCAAACGGAACTTCATAGCACAGTTTGAAACTGAGCTGGGCGGAGCTGACCTTCAGATCGCTCAGTTGCATCCAAACGCCGCCGGCTTCAGCGGTATAGGCTGCCGGACCAGTCTGGGTATTCGCATTTTCCTCGAGGAAGGGCGAAGCAGAGGCTGCCTCGCCGCCGTTCGGTTTGGCAAAGACCGCTCCGCTAAGCAGCAGACCCACTCCAACCAGCGCGATGACGAGCAGGCCAATCAGCGATAGATAGGCTGTTCTGGTATAGCTCTTGTTTTTCATCTCTTTCAGATACTCCTTTCAACGATTTTCCAAATGGAACAAACAGGAATTCTTTATGGAACACAGGGGGAATACACCATCGAGTTAATCGGTGAATTACTTACCATGCCACAGGCGTACATTCCAGCGCCATCCGCACTGTAGCGTTGGGCTGAATAAACCTTTTCTCCATTGCCTATGGGAGCGGGAGAAGCCGTGTAGTAATAATACTTGAGAGTGGCATTAGCATACCTGTTTATGCCACTCACATTGGTGGTACGCGCCCAAAATGTTGAACATTCTGTGGATTTTCTTAGTTCGATAAAAGCTCCATTACTCGTAGTTGAATAGAGGCGAATGGCGGTTGCGTCACAACCAGTAGAATTTGGATTTAAACCGTTACACCCACTACCGGAACACGTTGCAGCTTCTACCGTCAACACCCCAATACCTAGCACCATGATGGCTCCAATGAAGATGATCAACAGGTATATCTTACTGCTCATAGCGACTACCTCCTTTTCATCACTTCCATCAACATCTGTAATCTACTATACTAAATTAGCACCAAGATTGGAAGTACCGCCGGTCACGCCCCCCACCATGACTTTGAGCATAGCGAAAAAACATCCTATTCTGTTCTAAGGATAGACATATTCCACATAAGGGTACTGATGGGTCGAATTCAACGTAAACTGGTGATTACCGAGACTGGCTGACTTCTTAACAAAATACCCGGGGTTGCAGGAATATTGATAATTGTCAATCCATTTTATGTCTTCAAAGTAGTTACTGTTGCGGTTACTTTGATTCTCAGAGCGAAAGTAATAAGCATAGACATCATCGGTACAGATTCGATAAACCGTCCACCAGGTATAGCCAATGATAGCGATGTTTGAAATTGCACTGCTTTTGACAGACGCAGTCCATGAGGTAGTATAGGTGTACACACTTTTTTCTGCAAAATAGGTGATACCCGAAATCGAGCCAGAAACGGTTTTGCTGCCGCCGGCTGCAATCACCTCGCCTGTCAGGATTATAAGTGATAGGAAGATAATCGTGATAACCGTAAATGAGATTGATTTTGGTTTCATTACTCCTCCGGCGTGATTGAAAACCCCTCCAAAACCGACTCCGGGGGGGTAGAATTAAAATCAAGGACCATTTCTAGCCGACCAACGAGTTGGCGGCTGTCATCTGTCAGCGTTGCCCACCCCTCACTTAATAGAAACTGACCAGTTTGCCAATCATAATAGTCCTCAGTGGTGAACGAAATAAGGGGTTGTTTCAGCCCATCCATTCGAACAGGGGAAGGGAAAACATCCGAATAAACCACATGCAAAATCCGCTTTCCATCAAGCGAAAGGAATTGAAAAACAACCTCTTGAGTCTCACCCTGCTCAATAAGGCGGTGCATGGTTTCGGTTTTCGTCCAGTAGTCAATCTGAACATTTGGAAGAATTTCGGCATTAAGTGTCTTTCCAAAAAAACCATCGCTGGCACGCGTCAAAGATACGATTGTGCCATCCAGCATTTTTTTCTCGGAAAACATCGCCTTAACCTGTAAACCTTCATCCACCAACAACCATGTTTCGCGCACCCAGTTCTTGGGAATGATTTGTCCGTTCAGCGGAACCACAACATAGTCTTCGGTCTTGGTGAAATCGGTGAAAGTCTCGCGCACCAGCACCCAGCCGGGTTTGAAAAGGTTTTGCTTCGCCCGCTCAAGCAGAACCTCGCGCACCTGCGCCGCACTCATTGCGACTTCTGCGGCTACGGCCGGTGCAACGCTTGGCTCGGCTTGGATTACTTCTTCCACAGCCGTTGGTAAAGCCGTCTGCGCTGCCGGTTCACCTTTTACCTCACCCGATGTTTGCGCCATTAGCAAGATGAAACCTGCTGCCAACCCCAACAGCGCAATCAAAACAATATAGGCTTTCCGGTACATATCGTCCTCTCTGTTTCAGCGTTTTTTCAACAAAGCCATCATAGCAAATGGAACAGGTAAGGGGAAGTACCGCCGGTCACGCCCCCTAGCATGACTTTGAGCATAGCAAAAAAGAGCCCTATTCTCTAAGGATAGACATATTCCACATAAGGGTACTGATGGGTCGAATTCAACGTAAACTGGTGATTACCGAGACTGGCTGTTTTTTTGATATACGAACCACCCAGACATGGGTAATCTTTGTAATAAACATATTTTGAGTCCTCGTAATAACTGCTATTTCGGTTATTTTTATTCTCTGACCGAGTATAGTAAGAATAAACATCGTTTGTGCAAATTTGATAAACCGTCCACCATGTATAGCCAATAATTGAGATATTTGTTACAGTGCTGCTTTTGACAGATGCAGTCCATGTATTGGTGTAGGTGTACACACTTTTTTCAGCAAAATAGGTGATGCCCGAAACCGAGCCGGAAACGGTTTTGCTGCCGCCACCAGCCGAACTATCACCAAATTGGGTGACTAATAATACAAAAGCCAGCCAGAGAATAACCCGTTTTTGATGCCTGTTTATGGTCATTTCTTCACCTCGCCGGAAAATCGGGCAACCACATCGGCAGGCGGTAGGGGTGGATAGTCAACTTCCATCTTGAGGCAATTGATTTGTTTATGACTGCCATCAGTCAAAACAGCCCAGTCCTCGCTGATCAAAAATTGACCTGTTTCCCAGTCATAATAAGAGGTTGAAAAGGATGAGACAATGGCATCATCAACTCCATCGGTAAAACCGGGTGATGGATAAAAATCTTGTGTAAAGACCCGCAACCTGCGGCTGGCATCCTGTTCGACAAGGGAGAAGGATGCGCTTTTGCCATTATCGTATTCAATCATCCTGTCAAACAGGTCAAGATATAACCAGCGATCCACCTGCCAGCCGGGCAAATCTTCTGGTTGAATCATCTTCCCAAAAGTGCCGTCACTGACGATTGCCTCATAGAGTGGTTCTCCATTAAGACTTTTTATAACAGAATAACCCGCTGCCACTTTAAGATCCTTATCCACCAACAACCATGTTTCGCGCACCCAGTTCTTGGGAATGATTTGTCCGTTCAGCGGAACCACAACATATTCCTCGCGGTTGGTGAAGTTCGTCAGCGTCTCGCGCACCAGCACCCAGCC
>DLXG01000287.1 GCA_003448875.1 Anaerolineaceae bacterium | reverse complement strand
GCGCTGATCATCCCACCGCAGAGGAAATCTATCAGAAAGTCAGGGAAAAAAATCCTGCCCTCAACCTTTCAACCGTGTATCGAACCTTGCGCTGGCTTGAGCAGCATGGATTGGTCAATACCCGCCGGTTTGACGATGATCCGCGCCTTGAGCGGTTTGATCCGGTGATAGAACAAGGGGAGGATCATTTTCACTTTCGCTGCACTGGTTGTAACCAGATTACCGAATTCGATACTCCTCTCATCGAGGTGGTAAAGGCTCAGTTCATGGATTGTTTTGGCGGGAAAGTTGAAAACGCCACACTGGTTTTTTACGGTTTGTGTTCGGAATGTTCCAAAAACACATAATGTTTTGAGGTGTCTATGACGGCCTGTCACGCAGTGCATCCAGGCAATGAAATTCATAACGGAAGTTGCGTTGCCCTAGTCGGAAACCCGAATGTCGGGAAATCGGTATTATTCCACCGGCTTACCGGCCAGTATGTGATGGTTTCGAATTATCCCGGTACAACCGTCGAGGTTTCGCAAGGTAAATTGCGAAACCTGCAAGGGGTTACCTTGATTGATACTCCCGGTGTGATTGGATTTCCTTCTCGGAGCGAGGATGAACAGGTAACAGAGAAAGTTTTGTTTCATAGTGATTTACGCACGGTGATTCAGGTGGGAGATGCAAAAAATTTACGGCGAACACTGCATCTCACCATTCAATTGGCAGAAATGGGATTACCCCTCGTTCTGGCGTTGAACATGATGGATGAAGCCAGAATGCGGGGGTTAGAAATCCGCACAGATGTTATGGAGCGTGCCTTTGGAATACCCATCATCCAAACCGTTGCTACACGAGGAAGCGGAATTGCAGATGTGGAAAACGCAATTAACGCTGCATATCCTGTCAATCTTGAGATTCAATACCCCCCGGAAATCGAGCAAGCCATCCAGCAGGTAGAGCAACTAGAATTCGACTCGCCGATCTCCAAACGGGCTCTCTCATTATTGTGGTTTGTGCAAGACCCCGTGTGCGAGAAATGGATTGAGGAAAATCTACCCCAAAGTGTTCAAAACCAGCTGGATAATATCCGCAGTTATTTAATCAACAAATTTCCGGATGGAATTGAAATTGTCATTCAGCAATCCCGCGAAAGTTTTATTGAAAAACTGGTTCACGAATCGTTACTGGAAGCAAAAAATGCTTCGATGAGTGTAAAGCGGTTAAGCTACCTGACCACTCATCCGCTTTGGGGGATTCCCATTCTTTTCGTCGTTTTGTATGCGATGTATTGGTTTGTGGGTGTTTTTGGGGCGGGTACACTGGTCGGTTTGTTGGAAGAGCAGCTATTTGGAGAGATCATCAACCCATGGCTGATTTCCATCAGTGAAAAAGTTATCCCATGGGTAATTTTGCGCGACTTTTTGGTGGGCGATTATGGCCTATGGACAATGGGGGTAACATACGCCCTTGCTCTTCTTTTACCAATCGTGTTGACATTTTTCATTGCGTTTGGAATCTTAGAGGACTCGGGATATTTGCCGCGAGTGGCAGTTTTAAGTAACCGTTTATTTTCGGCGATTGGGCTGAATGGTCAGGCAGTTTTACCAATGGTACTTGGACTTGGTTGTGTGACAATGGCAACCATGACCACTCGAATATTGAACCGTCCCAGAGATCGAGTTTTGGTGACCCTATTACTGGCGTTGGCAGTCCCCTGTTCGGCTCAGCTAGGGGTAGTGCTGGGAATGCTCTCTGCCATTTCGTTGAGTGCGGCCCTGATTTGGGGTGGGGTGATCTTTTTGGTTTTGCTATTGGTTGGATGGTTGGCCTCCAGGGTGCTGCCGGGTGAAAGAACCCCGTTGATTGTTGAGCTGCCGCCGCTTAGGATGCCGGTTTTTACGAATGTGATTTTCAAAACGCTGGCCAGATTAGAGTGGTATATCAAAGAGGCTGTGCCGCTGTTCTTGCTGGGCACCGTACTTCTTTTTGCGCTGGATACAGCTCACATACTGCCGGCACTGATTGAAGCATTGAAACCCATTGTAACCGGGTGGCTGGGTTTACCTGCTGAAGCCGCGTCGGCGCTTTTGATGGGCTTTTTGCGGCGAGATTTTGCGGCTACTGGTTTCTTTGTAATGCAATCTCAAGGACACCTTAGCAACTTGCAAGCGCTTGTCTCTATTACCACAATCACCCTGTTTATTCCGTGTATCGCATCGGTTTTTATGATGGTCAAAGAGCGTGGCTGGAAAATTACGCTTGGAATGGTGGCTTTTATCCTGCCGTTCTCGGTTTTGGTTGGTGGATTGCTGATGAGATTATTAAGTGGATTGGGTTGGGGGTTGTAGTATGAAGGTGAGGGCTGGCAACAACGAGGGAAAGAAGATCAACGGGACAGTAAAATCGTTATTAACCTGTTCTGTGTGTGGTTTGGAATACGATCCCGTTGAAAATCCTGCTTGCGGCACATGCCCCTTTCATCAAGGCTGTTCGATGACCTGCTGCCCGCGCTGCGGTGCGTCGAATGTTAATGTTTATCAATCCCGCTTGGTTGGTTTAGCAAAGAGACTATTTTAGGGAGGCAACCGTGTTTCATCGTAGGAGAAAGCAACGCTGCGCACGCGGATATGAAACGAATGATCAATGTCTGGCTTTATGTCAGGTAGCGCCTGGGCAGGAAGTAAAAATACGTGAAATGGAGAGGCTGCATCCGCCATATCGCGGTCACCTGCAAGCCTATGGTTTGTTGCCAGGGCGGTGTGTTCGAGTAATCACCCAATCGCCGGTTACGATCATTCAGGTGGAGCAGATGGAATTGGCATTTGAAAAAAGTGTTGCCGAGGGAATTCTGGTTGAACCAATGCAGGAATAGAATACTTAAGAAATCTTAAAAATTCTCCCCTTGTATTGACAAGGGGCTTTGTTTTTTGCTATACTGAAAGTGCTTTCATAAAAGTACTTTCCACTATTTCCCATAATTGTCTTGCTTGAAATGCTTTCTCGCAAAAGTCCGCCAACGATTTATGATGTTGCCCGTACGGCTGGTGTGAGTATTTCTACCGTTTCGCGGGTTTTGAACAACCCCGAAAGAGTTAATGAATCGACCCGCTTGCATGTGCTGGCGACTATTGATGAATTGGGGTTTGTCCCGAAAGCAGAGGCCAGAGCGAGGGCTTTGCGTTCTTCAGGCAGAGTGGGGGTTATTACTCCCTTTTTTACGGCGCCGTCCTTTGTCCAGAGGTTAAGAGGCGTGGCATCTGTCCTGACCGAATCAAATTATGAATTGGTAATTTTCACCGTTGACACACTGGAACGCTTGCAGCATTATCTGGATACCATTCCATTAACCCATAATCTGGATGGATTGATTCTTATTTCAGTGCGCGTGGATGAAAAAACAGCCGAGCGGATCATTCAACACAAACTCGAGACAGTTCTTATTGAATACCCCTTAAATGTATTCAGCAGTGTAGAAATTGACGATGAAGAGGGCGGCAAAATGGCAGCCCGCTATCTTTTAGGAAAAGGCTATTCCAACTTTGCCTTTGTTGGAGAGACCAATTTCCCAAAATATGGAATCAACCCCATCAGTTCGCGCTTGAAAGGTTTTCAACGGGTTCTATCCGAATCAAATATTGATTTTTCGGAATCCCATATCTGGGAAACACCCTATCATGTGGATGCAACCCGTTATGTAGCTCTGGAGAGGCTGAAAACTGCCAAAATGCCGCTCGCAATATTTTCAGCAACCGACCTGCAAGCGATTGGGGTGATCAAAGCTGCCAGACAACTTGGGTTACGTATTCCTGAAGATGTGGCCATTTTGGGTTTTGATGATCTGGACATTGCCGATTACATGGAACTTTCCACCGTTCGTCAACCGCTTGATGAATCCGGACGGGTTGCTGCAGAGCTGCTCTTTTCGCGCATGCTCGACTCAACCCGCCCGATTCAGCACATTCGTTTACCGTTGTCTTTGATTGAACGTGGGACAACTTAGTTTCAGAATGAGATTCTATTTGAAAGGAGGTGATGAATTCGGAAGGTAATCGAAAAAAAAGATTAAGACGATAGCCAAAAAGGCATGTTGTTCTGTCCAAATTTTGAGTTTTTGGAGGAGAAAATGAAAAACCGTTTCTGGCAAGTTCTGGCAATTTTGATGGTTGCAGCGCTGGTGCTGGCTGCCTGTGCTCAACCGACCGCTGCGCCTACACAACCGCCTGCCGCTGCTGGTGGTTCCTACCTTGACCGCGCATTTGCTGGTGAATTCAAGGGTACGGTTGTGACCATGGCCGGTCCGTTCACCGATAATGATGCCGTCAAGTTTGAACAATCCATCAAAAATTTTGAGGATCAAACCGGCATTGACATTCAATACGAAGGCTCAAAAGAATTTGAAGCCTCCATTTCCATTCGTATTGACGGCGGTAATCCCCCCGATATCGTGGACTTCCCCCAGCCGGGTTTGCTCGCAACCTTTGCCGCCAAAGGCAAAGCCATTGATGTGAGCACATTCCTGGACATGGAAAAATTGAAGAAAAACTACAACCAATCCTGGCTGGATATGGCCATGATGGACAGCCCCAATGGCAAGATCATGGCAGGGGTGTGGGGCCGTGTCAACGGCAAATCGCTGGTATGGTATCCCAAGAAAGCCTTTGATGAGGCTGGCTATAAGATCCCAACCACCTGGGATGAACTGCTGGCTCTGAGCGAAGAAATCAAAAATGACGGCGATGCGCCGTGGTGCGTGGGTATCGAATCGGGCGCTGCTACCGGCTGGCCAATGACCGACTGGATTGAAGAAACCATGTTGCGCACCACTTCGCTTGAAAATTATGACAAGTGGGTGAAAGGTGAACTGAAGTTCGATTCACCCGAAGTGCGCCGCGCGATTGAAAAAGTCACGGAAATCTGGTTCACCGATGGTTATGTGTATGGCGGACGACAGGCTATTGCCACTACCTTCTTCGGTGATGCCCCGAAACCGATGTTTGACAACCCGCCCAAGTGCTGGCTGCACAAACAGGGTAACTTCATCACTACCTTCTTCCCCGAAGGCTTGACCGCCGGTGTGGATTATGACTTCTTCTACTTCCCGCCGATTGATCCGGCTTATGGGAAACCCGTTCTGGTGGCTGGCGACATCTATGCCATGTTCAATGATCGCCCCGAAGTGCGGGCAGTCATGGAATACTTCACCACCGGTGCTTCAGTTGAGGGTTGGGTGCGTGCGGGTGGAGCCATTTCACCACACCTCGATTCCAGCCTTGACTGGTATTCGAATGAAGTGGACCGCGGCGTTGCTGAAATCATCCTGAACGCGACCTCCGTGCGGTTCGATGGCTCAGACCTGATGCCCGGCGCGGTTGGTGCTGGTTCCTTCTGGAAGAGCATGACCTCCTACGTGTCTGGTGCGATTGATCTGGACACAGCGCTGAAGGACATTGACGCTTCCTGGCCGAAATAACCCCTTCAGTCAATTCTGAGGAGGGCAAAAAGTCTGTGTGAGTTGGAGGGGCAGGTGATGCTGATAGGGGATAACCTGCCCCTCTCGTCCCAAGAAAATATATAATGGTGTTTGGGAATCATTTTTTGGAGAAAGGAGCGCAAAATGCAAAGCCAGCCAAGAGTTAATGCCCTTAACCAGTTAGTCAATTGGTTAACAACCGGCGTGGGGAGAATACTGGTTTCATTGTTTGTTCCCTTTGTCACCTTTCTGGTTCTATGGCGTGGTTTTATTTTCCTGAGGGATAGTAATGCTCCCCAATTGATTATTGTTTTGGTTGCAATTGTGTGGGGAGTTGGCGGGGTAGCGCTCCTGTATGGGGTTTCCAACTGGTTGGTAGAAAAACTATCGGGTGAGTGGGTACGCCGGCTGCAACCGTTTATATTTATTGGGCCGGCTGTCGCAATTTTATTCTGGTATCTATTCTTGCCGACCATTCGTACGCTTGTGCTAAGTTTTCAGGATGGGTTGGGAAGGAACTTTGTCGGCATCCAGAACTATATTTTTGCCTTTACCGACCGGGTCATGCTGGAAGCCTTCCGTAATAATTTATTATGGATGATTTTGGGCACCGGCTTCAGTGTTGGGTTGGGGTTGTTGATCGCCGTACTTGCCGATCGAACACCATTGGAAAAGGTTTACAAAGCCATCATATTTATGCCAATGGCAATTTCTTTTGTGGGCGCCGGTGTGATTTGGAAGTTTGTTTACGCATACCGGGGAGAAGGGGTCGGCATTCAGGAAATTGGTTTGTTGAATGCTATTGTCATTGCTCTGGGAGGAAAATCTCAACCATGGTTATTGCTGCCTCCGATAAATAATCTATTTCTCATCGTGATTATGATTTGGCTGCAAACCGGTTATGCAATGGTGATCTTATCCTCGGCGATCAAGGGCATTCCATCTGAACTTTTGGAGGCAGCTCGAGTAGATGGTGCTAATGAATTTCAAGTCTTCTTCCAGATCATGGTTCCTACTATTCAAAGCACCCTCTTAACGGTCACAACTACCATTGTTATTTTTAGTTTGAAACTGTTTGATATTGTGCGAGTTATGACGGGGGGCAATTACGGCACAAATGTAATTGCCAATGAGTTTTACCTGCAGCAATTTACCTATAACCACTCTGGCAGAGCCTCAGCGATTGCTATTGTGTTGTTGATTGCAGTTATCCCGGTGATGATCTACAATCTCCGCCAGTTCCGCGAAAGGAGGGCTTTCTGATGAGCGGCGTAAAATCGAGTCAAAAAGGCCAAAAGCGGCTGGGCAGCCTTTTCGTAAACGGCGTGCTGATCTTGATCTGTCTCATTTGGTTAATTCCTACGATTGGTGTGTTCATCACTTCTTTCCGGAACAGTGAAGATATTTACAGCAGCGGATGGTGGACGGTCTTTCCTCATCGGGGCTGGGTGAAGGTTGAGGAAATACGTGTGCCCGAATCAGTAGATGTGGATCAACCTTTTGAGATTGCCGGAATTACTGCGGATTTTGCAACCCTTCGGCAAGGGGTTACCACACCGGATGGACGAAAAATCACATGGATCGGTAATAAACGCTCCCGCCTAGTGGTGGTTGAGGAGAAACGCTGGGTCGGCTTCTCGGCTCGCCTTACTCTGGATAATTACCGTGATACTTTAAGCGGTAAAGAAATCCGTTTTCGGGATGCTTCCGGTAATGAAATTACCCGCAAAGGTAATAATCTTGGCGGTGCTTTCCTGAATTCAATTGCCGTTGCAGTTCCTTCCACAATTATTCCAATCTTGATTGCGGCATTTGCAGCCTATGGCTTTGCCTGGCTCAATTTTCCCGGTAGAAAAGTGCTGTTCACGCTGGTAGTGGCCTTGCTGGTGGTACCGTTACAAATTGCACTTGTGCCAATTTTGAGGGATTACACCCAATTAAATTTGAATGGTACCTACCTGGCTATGTGGTTGGCGCATACCGGATTTGGCTTGCCACTGGCGGTTTATCTTCTGTTTAACTATATTGGATCCCTTCCGCGCGATATCCTTGAATCGGCTTTCATTGATGGAGCGTCACACTTCACCATTTTCACCCGCTTGATTCTGCCTTTATCCATACCAGCGCTGGCTTCTTTTGCCATTTTCCAGTTTTTGTGGGTGTGGAATGACTATCTGGTTGCGCTGGTTTTCCTGGGTGACCAAAATCGGGTTGTCACCAGTGCGCTGGCGGCTATGGTCGGTGAGAAAGGCCAGGACTGGCATTTACTCACGTCCGGTGCTTTTGTCAGCATGATCCTGCCGTTGACGGTATTCTTTGCTTTGCAGCGCTACTTCGTGCGCGGCTTGATGGCAGGTTCTGTCAAAGGATGAAATAGAAAGGAATGAAATACATGGATCTTTCCAGAGAAGCAAAACGAACTCTGGATCGGCTGCAACCGCGTCTCAAGACGCGGTTTGCCGATTTCATAATCAACCAGCCGCAGGAATGGCAGATTTTTGAAGAACGCCTTAACCGGCATTTTGAAGATCTCTTTCGAATACTTTATCACCTTTATGGCAAGCATTATGATTTCTTTTTCCATATTGAAGAATTGTTGAACGTGCTTGCTACCTATTGGATTGAACGAAGCCCTGAATTGAAAAAGTTGGACGCTGAACGCGAAAATCGGCCGGAGTGGTTCCAATCCAATCAAATGTTAGGGGGTGTTTGTTATGTGGATTTATTTGCCGGAACTTTGAAGGGTATTCAGGAAAAAGTTCCGTACTTCAAGGAATTGGGATTAACTTATTTGCATCTGATGCCTTTGTTTCGCTGCCCGGAAGGTGAAAACGATGGCGGATATGCCATTTCCAGTTACCGCGAGGTTAATCCTGCGCTTGGCACCATGCAGGAATTGTCGAATTTAGCGCAATTGCTGCGCAAAGAGGGCATCAGTCTTGTTCTGGATTTTGTGTTTAATCACACTTCAAACGAACATGAATGGGCGCTGAAAGCCAGAGCTGGAGATCCAGAATATCAGGCATATTATTATATGTTTGATGACCGTACCATGCCGGATGCGTATGAGCGAACCTTACGGGAAATCTTTCCTGAAGAACATCCCGGCGCCTTTACCTATTTTTCTGATGTGGGTAAATGGGTCTGGACTACTTTTCATTCCAATCAGTGGGATTTGAATTACTCCAATCCAGTGGTTTTTAACCGCATGGCGGAGGAAATGCTCTTCCTTGCCAATGCCGGTGTGGAGGTGTTGAGGCTGGATGCAGTTGCATTTCTCTGGAAACAAATGGGGACTAACTGTGAAAACCTGCCAGAAGCCCACATGCTCATTCAGGCCTTCAATGCTATTGCACGGATTTCAGCACCGGCTTTAATCTTCAAGTCGGAAGCAATCGTTCATCCTGATGAAGTGGTACGCTATATTCATCCCAAAGAATGTCAAATTTCCTATAATCCTTTGTTGATGGCTTTATTGTGGAACACTCTGGCAACTCGTCAGACAGACCTGCTCACTTTTTCAATGCAAGAGCGTTTTCGGATTCACCCGCAATGCGCATGG
>DLXG01000009.1 GCA_003448875.1 Anaerolineaceae bacterium | reverse complement strand
GGAAGAAGTCATCATTGCACCAAATGGTGTGGATTTGCAGCGTTTTGAGCAGTTGCCACCACCCTCGGAGGCTCGCCGTCAATTGAACCTGCCTCAGGAATTGACAGCCGTATATAGCGGGCATTTGTACAGCGGGCGGGGCATGGATTTGCTGTTTGGGTTGGCTGAGCGTTTCCCGAATATCCACTTTCTCTGGGTAGGCGGACAGCCGGATGCGGTAGAATCGTACCGGGAGATTACCCGTATGAAAGGTTTGAGGAATGTGACCCTGACCGGTTTTGTTGAAAATCAACGCTTGCCGTTGTATCAGGCGGCTGGGGAAATTTTGCTGATGCCCTACGAGCGTCAAATTGCCGGCAGCGGCGGAGGAAATTCAGCGGATATTTGCAGTCCGATGAAAATGTTTGAGTATCTGGCCTGTGGCAGGGCCATTTTGACCAGTGATTTAGCGGTTCTGCATGAAGTCCTCAATGAAACTAATGCTGTATTCTGCCCCCCGCAGGATTTGGAGGGCTGGAGCGCTGCTCTTTCGGTACTGATTAATGATCCCCCTCGTATGGAAATGCTTGGAAAAAATGCCCGGCAAACCGCCAGAGAGTACAGCTGGCTGGCCCGTCAGGAAAAAATTTTAGCGGGATTCCCATCCGGAGGAAAAGAGCGAAGATGAATAGGGTGGGTTGGAAAGCTGCGCCGGTGGTTGTCATAAGCGCTGTGGGGGGCGGTTTCTTGCTCAGCGGGCTGGCGGAAGGGCGGTTTTCGTTACAGGGCTGGGCGGGCAGCACCGCGCTGCTGGGGTTGAGCGGTATTCTTTTGGGGCTTTTCTGGCACATGACGGCTTCACCGCGCTGGGTGGGGTGGGCTGCCGTAACGGCCCTGTTCTTGAGGTTAATGATTGGTGTGGGTTTATCGCTGGTTTTACCGGTTTGGGGGCATGAAAGTGAGGTTTCGCAAGCCGGTTACCTGTTTTTTGATGCGTTTACCCGTGACCGGCAGGCCTGGCAGCTGGCTCAATCCGGCAATTCTCTGCTGGCAGCCTTCACGAACGAATTTTCCGGCGATCAGTACGGCGGGATGCTGGCTGCCAGTGCGCTGATTTACCGCCTGTTCAGCCCGGATGTTCACCGCCCGTATCTGATTTTGATCTTTACTGCCTTTGCGATGGCAGCAGCCGTGCCTTTCTTATATGGGGCAATAAGCCGCTATTTTGGATCAGCCACCGCCGCGCTGGCTGTTTGGATTTACCTCCTTTATCCGGAGGGAGTATTGCTGGGGGCATCGCAGATGCGCGATCCCATTTTGATCGGGCTGGGCGGGGTGGCTTTCTGGCTGGTCAGCCGCTGGCAGGATGCTCCACGCCGCGCCACGGTCGGATTGGGATTGGTTGTACTGCTAACGGCTGCCTTTTCCTATCTCGTGGCCCTGCCTCTCGCAGGGATACTTTTCCTGTGGTGGTGGCTGGAATATTCTGCACGCATCCAGCGGGTCAACATTCGCCGGCTGGTATGGTTTTTTGTGGCCGTTGTGGGCGTGCTGGTGCTGGTGGCGATGGCGGCCTGGCTGCGCGAAACGGCCTTGTGGGATGCGCGCCTGACCGAAGCGGGCTCGGGTAAAATTCAAGCCCTGTTTGCGGCTTTGCCCGACCCATTGGAATTGCCGTTTCTGGTGGTTTATGGGCTGCTGCAGCCGGTCTTGCCGGCGGCCCTGTTTGACCCTTCGAAACCGTTATGGACGGTGATTTCGACACTCCGATCATTGGGCTGGTATGTGTTACTCCCGCTTCTGGCATACATTCCGTTTGGGATCCGTTTTCAGCCAAAGGGCCTTCAGCGCCATTTGATTGTGTTGTCTTTTCTGATTATCCTCGGCTGGAGCTTGCTTTCCAGTTTCCGGGCGGGTGGTGACTTGTGGGACAACCCGCGCTATCGCACCCTGTTGCTGCCTTGGCTGGCGATACTGGCCGCCTGGGCTTATTTCACTGCCCGTCAGCAGCGGGATAGATGGTTTGTCCGTCTGCTGGCCTGCGAGGGTATCTTCCTGCTTACCTTCGGCATCTGGTACGCCAATCGAAGTTTTCGATTGGGTCTGAATTTGTCCTTTTTTGAGGTGGCCGGGGTCACCGCTTTGTTGTGCGGATTGGTTTTAGCAAGCGGGTATTGGGTTGAACGCCGAAGGGCAGTGAAGACGGGATAGAGCATGGATTTTAGCCAATCGCGGACTCAAATGTGGGTCAGGCTTTACTTCTGGTTGATGGCAGGTCTGGGGGTGGGGGTGCTGGTTTGGACGGCTGCCATACCGGCGGATGAAAAAGGTGCGGTTTTATTCGGTTTTTCATCTGCGCGGTTGATTCTGCTGGCGGGCATCCTGTTGTTGTTGATCGCTTGCCTCTGGGCGGGATGGCAGTCAGCAGGCAGCAGCCGCTTTGCTAAGAACCTCCCCCGTTGGCTCGGTAATCACAAATTCCGGCAAGTGATGCTGACCCTGGCCGGGCTGTTAACTCTCATGGGCTGGCTGGCGGCGTTCATGCCCGCTTACTGGTTCAGAATCTACCAGTTTTATTTTGTGCGTTTGCAGCCGTTTCTGGTCTGGCTGGGGCTGGCGGGTCTGGTCGCCCTGATCATGCTTTGTTTGCCCGCTTTCAAACAACGCTGGCTGGATTGGAAAACCGATCTCAAAAATCATACAGTTCTGCTGCGCGCTGCCGGGATTACATTGGGAATTTTTGCCCTCATCTGGTTGATTGCGGCGGTCACCGGTTTGGGAATCATTGCCGAGCCCTACTTTTGGGATGAAGCCAGTGTACCTCTGCTGGCGGTTCAAATTGTCCTGTGTGTGCTGGCAACGGTATTGTTAGAGCGCTGGGTTTTTTCCTCCCGGAAACTGGAAGGACGCCCTTATCTCAGTATATTGATATTCTTTGCTTTATGGTTGTTTGCCTTTCTGCTCTGGTATGTTACCCCGCTAAAACACAGTTACTTTGCGCCCGGCCCGCGTCCCCCCAATTATCTTTTCTATCCCTACTCG
>DLXG01000273.1 GCA_003448875.1 Anaerolineaceae bacterium | reverse complement strand
TACGATCGGGGTAGTCACCAGCTGCGCCATTGACTCAGAGGGTTTTCTGACCGGACAAGCACTGGTGGAATTAAAATCCTCTGAAGAGGGCACTCCGCTTTTGATTTATCAATCGGCTCCAAGCAGCGCCGGAAAACCCCCTGCTGAATTGAAAACCGGAGATCGGGTGTTGCTTCCCAGCGCGGCTGTCATTATCAGCCGCTTCCCGAAATAGTGAGTTTCACAAGGTGTACCGGTCTATCCAGTACACCTTGTGATTTTATAAGGAAATCTGTAAAAAAACAACTTACCCAATCTAACCCTGATAAGGAGAGTGAAAATATGCAGACCCTTTGGGATCACCGCTACGCCCAGCGAATGCAACGCATCAAGGCTTCCGCCATACGTGAGTTGCTTAAATTGACCGAACAGCCGGACGTAATTTCGTTTGCTGGGGGTCTTCCCGCCCCAGAGGTGTTTCCCGTTGAAGAGTTCAAAGAAGCCTGTATTCGGGTACTTAAAGAGCAAGGGGACTTTGCCCTGCAGTATGGGTCAACTGAGGGATACCTGCCCCTGCGAGAGATGATTGCCCGTCACACAAGCCGTTATGGAATTCAAATCTCCGCCGAGAATGTGATGATCACTTCTGGCTCTCAACAAGCACTTGACCTGATTGGCAAGGTATTCATCAATCGTGGGGATCGCATTCTAGTTGAATCACCAACCTATCTTGGCGCTTTGCAAGCGTGGAATATCTACGGGGCTGAGTATGTAACCGTGCGTACCGATGATGACGGCATGGTCACGGAGGACATTGAAGGGGCACTTAGGGCCGGCCCCAAGTTCATTTATGTACTTCCCAACTTCCAGAATCCGATGGGGGTAACTATTTCGCTGGAGAGGCGCGAAAAACTGGTTGAAATGGCTGATCGTTACGGTGTGCCGATTGTAGAGGATGACCCGTATGGACAGTTGCGTTTTGAGGGGAAACATTTGCCAGCGGTTGAGGTTATTGACGCCCGCACGCGGGTTCAAAACGGCCACTACACCGGCAATGTCATTTACCTGAGCACCTTCTCCAAAATCCTTGCGCCGGGCCTCCGTCTGGCCTGGATCATCGCCCCACCAGAAGTCATCCGTAAACTGGTGCTGGCCAAACAGGGCACCGATTTGCATACCGCAACCTTCAATCAGGTAGTAGCCTATGAAGTTGGCCGGCACGGTTTTCTGGACCAGCACGTCAAGAAAATTTGTCAGGTGTATAAAGAACGCCGCGATGTCATGCTGGAAGCCCTCGAAGAACACATGCCGGATGGGGTCACATGGACTCATCCGCAGGGCGGGCTTTTCCTGTGGCTGCGCCTGCCGGAACAATGCGATGCCACCGAACTTTTCCCCGCAGCAGTCAAAAACAAAGTGGCTTATGTACCGGGCGAAAGCTTCCATCCCAATGGCGGCGGCAAGAACACCATGCGCCTGAATTTTTCTTACCCGACTCCGGAAAAGATTAATGATGGAATTGCCCGTTTAGGGAAGATGCTCAAAGAGGAAATTTGCGCCAATCAAAAAATCTATCAGGGTATTTAAGTCCCAGAAAAAAGTCAGACCCAATAGCAACAAACGAGCCGTGTTACCGGCTCGTTTTTTATTCGGGCGAGAGGTAAACCCTAAAATCATATCGGCCTGCGCCAGATCTTGAAATCACGCAAAATTGAACCACCGATAAAT
The DNA here is from genome assembly GCA_003448875.1 of Anaerolineaceae bacterium. Taxonomy (GTDB): domain Bacteria; phylum Chloroflexota; class Anaerolineae; order Anaerolineales; family Anaerolineaceae; genus Bellilinea. The sequence continues at coordinate 2,341 of DLXG01000273.1, read as the reverse complement.
TCTCTCAAGATCGAATTATCCGGTATCAAGTCCATATCGAGCGGTAAGAACCACTCGATAAACGCCAGCAAACGTTTAGCCTCGATATATTCAGGTGTGCCATAGGGTACCTGTCGTAATAACGGCTCAGCCAGCGGTTTGAGGGCGGAAAGCTCATAGACCAACGCCGAGTTGAAAATTTCATCGGCATTTTCCTGATACGGGAAGATGTAATTTTTCTCACCGCGCCGCACCGATTCCCAGCGCCCAATCGTTTCAAGCGCGGAATAACCCCGCTCACGGGCATCTCGCACAATTCGGCGTAACAAACGAGTGTCGGTAGTCGAAATCCGGTTATGCCGGTCTAAGTTTAATTGGGTCAGGCAGGAAGCATAGATGCGAAAAGTTTGCCAGGCAGGCACATTCGGCAAAAGACGCGGGTTCAAACCATGAATACCTTCTAAAATCACCAGCTGGTCTTTCTCCAACCGGACAACATCGCCGGGATGGCTTTTTCCCTCTCGAAAATCAAAACGGGGCAGCTGCACTTCTTCACCCTGAATTAACCTTCTTAAGTCATTTTCCAAACGGCGAATATCCAGCGCTTCGAGGGCTTCAAAATCGTAATCGCCATTTTCATCTCTTGGCGTGAATTCTCGATCCACGAAATAGTTATCCATCTCCAATGCGAACGGAGATAGACCATAAGCCAGCAATTGAACCGAAAGTCGTTTGGAAAATGTGGTTTTGCCGGAAGATGAAGGCCCGGCGATCAAAATGATGCGGGTCTGATCGGCGCGCCGCACAATTTCTCGCGCAATTTCGGCTATCTTCTGTTCGTGCAATGCCTCAGAAACCAGAATGATCTCTCGAATGCGATCAGCAGAAATGGCATCATTCAAAGCCCCCACATTGTCAATTCCAAGATGAGCCAGCCAGGCCCCATATTGTTTGAACGTCTTGAGCAGTATCGAAAAATCCGGCAAGGGGAGCAACTCCCTCGGCGCGTGGCGGCGAGGATACTGAAGGATGAAGCCTTCATCCATTGCTTTCAGTCCAAACCAGCGTAAATAGCCGGTTGAAGGTACCATATAACCGTGATGATAATCTCGATGCGACCCCAGTTGATACAGAACCAGTCTGTCTCGATTTCGATACTTCAACAGACTCACTTTATCCACGTGCCCCTTGGATTCAAAATATTGGATGGCTTCTTTGAGGGGCACATTCAACCGCTCAAACGGCAAATCTTGTTCAACCAGCTCGCGCATTCTGGTTTCTAAGCGCTGCAATTCCGCTTCGGTAAGGGGTTGTCTGCCGCCTACCTGACAGTAATACCCCCCAGAAGTCACAGAATGATCGACTGCCAGAACTGCCCCAGGGAACAGTTCTTCAAAAGCTGCTTCCAGCAAAAAGGTAAGTGAGCGACGGTAAATGCGCGCCCCATCAGCGCTTGCCATCGTCAGGGGTACAACTTTTGATTCAATACTGATCGGATAAGTCAATTCCCGCAATTCATGGTTAACAATGGCTCCAACAATCAGGGGATTATCCCACTCAGGTAAGGCTTTCAGAAATTCACCCACGGGGGTATTCCGTTTGCCTTGCAATACCCGCCCATCCGGCAGATGAACTTCTACTTCATCGCGGGGTTGAATGAAAGTAATTTGAGAATCGCTTGAATCGTTCATTTCTGCTTCAATGACTCCATCCAGCCAAATCCATAGATAAAAATCAGTATACCACCTCAAATCCCTTCACACTTCGAGATTAATCCAATTTTTCCATGCCAAAGGCTCACCAAACCTGCAAGGGCTTTGAGTTACCAAAGCCCTTGCAGGAAATTCAATTCGCCAACAAATGGATTAGGGTTTCAACAGCTCAATCTGAGCAAAATCGTCTGCGGTCAGGGTGCCGGGGTCGGCCTGACTGGGGGTGTAAGTGCTGCCCAACATGACCTCCTGGCTGGTTGGGCTTTCGGCCGGCCAGATCAGATCGATGATGCGGGTATGGTTACGCCGCCCGTCGCTTGGCGCACCGCCAAACCGCCATTGAGCCGATTTCTGCTCAACATCTCTTACCCTCCATACACCAGCTGAGGGATAACCTTCCTGCCCTAACACGGCCACCACAAACCCCCAGGTGGAAGGATCGCCTTCACCCAGCGCGGCGCGCGGCACACGCACGGTCACCGTTCGGGCGGCCGGGTCAACCAGAATCTTCATGGTAATCTCACTGGCCTGAACAGGCTCAAGAGTATCACTCTTGGGTACTAGTACCTGCGGGGTCCAGCCTTCCAGCCAGAGCGCATACTCCCAGCCATTACCGCTGGTCAGGGCTGCATTGCGGCCCGGCAACAACA
>DLXG01000290.1 GCA_003448875.1 Anaerolineaceae bacterium | reverse complement strand
AGCCTTTGAAGGATGGTTTCATTCGGGCAAATGCCAGCGAATCCAGAAAGACCTGATGGTTGGCCTTGACTTCCTGTTCGAGGAAGGCGGGACTTTCGGCGACCGATTTGAGCACCGGACAGGCAAAGCCCAATTCCGCCAGGCGGGTTTGCCCTTTTTCGCTCAGCACAAACTTGATGAAATTGAAACTTTCCTGTGGGTATTTGGTTAGTTTGGCAACCACAAAGCCGGCGCTGTTGACGCTGGTGGCCTGCCCGGCGGGGCCGGTGGGCATGGGGGCTACATCCCACTTAAAGGATGCTTCGGCATAACCGGGGATTGCCCAATGTCCAATGGTGGTCATGGCGGCAACACCCGCCAGGAAGGGATCCCCGCCGTACTGCGCGGCAGTGTTGGCATCCGGCCAGGAACCATCCACGAAAATCATGTCGTGGAAGAGCTACCAGGCTTTACGGGCTTCGGGTGTGCCGATGAGCGTTCGGGTATAGTCGGCGCTGATGACATCGCCGCCATACGCCCAAATACCCTCACCCCAGATCAGTTCCATGTCCCACAAGTCGGCATAGAAGCCGTATTGATCCACCTTACCATCGCCATTGGTATCTTTGGTCAGCTTTTTGGAAATTTCGCGCAGGTCGTCATACGTCCAGCCCTGCTGCGGGTACGGGATGCCGGCGGCATCAAACATGTCCTTGTTGTAGAAGACCACGATGGTCTGAAAATCGCGCGGCAAGCCGAAGTAACCCTCGGGGGTTTCATAGGCTTTCAGCGTGACCGGGTACAGCCCATCCAGCAAGCCGGGGCTGGCATCCAGATAGGGCTTCAGGTTCAGCAACACACCACGGGACTGATAGTCCTTATACAGCGGCGCATCAATGGCGAAGATGTCCGGCGGGTTGTTAGCAGCAAGCAGGGTCTTCAACTTCGTCCAGTACGAATCCCAGTCGGAAACTTCCACGTTCACTTTGACGTTGGGGTATTCATTCTGGAAGTCGGCCACAATTTGCTTCCACACTTCCAGTTCAGCCGGGTCGCCCCAGGTCATAAAGCGAAGCTCTACCGCTCCACCGGGCGAGGCAGGGCTGCCGCCTGCCTGTGCGCAGGCCGATAACACGATCGCAAGGATCAGAGTCAGGGAAAAAAGGGTGCGTTTCATCACAATTTACTCCTTCTCGAAAAGTTACAATCGGACAACAGTATCCAGATGCGCGGGGCGATCTGGATTCAACCCTTTGGAAAGTGCCCGCTCAAAGGCAATCCGCTGCCCGACAGGAAGGTAAAGAATGTTGCGGATTTCTTCCTCCATTAAATTGGGCAGGGTCAGATGGTGGGCAGTTTTATTCGGCAAGAGGGGGGCATCCGCAAACGCCAGATCCAACACCCTGCCGCCCAGCGCCAGCATATCCTCCAGCACCGCCCCTTCTAACCGCCCGGTGGAGGTGGAGCGCAAGCCAATGACCAGTGCCGAGTCGGTAATCATACTCTTGGGCCCATGGCGGAACTCGAGGAAGTGGAATGGTTCGCTGTGACTCAAACTCATCTCTTTCATCTTCAGGCTCAATTCGCAAGCCAGACCGTAACGGATGCCTGAGCCGAGCCAGTAAAAACGATCCAGGGTGGCATCCTGTCCCAATGTGCTTGCCAGTTCCGCCGAATCTTCCAGCACCTGAGCACAGGCTTCCGGCAGGCGGTTAAGCACATCCAACAGATCGGCACGTCCGGCCCACTCCCCTGCCAGTGCCATTGTTGCAAGGTACAGCGTAGAGAAGGCGCGGGTCTGAGCGACCGATTGTTCCTGCCCGGAGGGCAGGACGAGGTTGAGCATTCCCATCCCTGCCAGCGGAGCATTGGGATAACAGGACAGGGTGATCAGGTCACCGCGTTGCCGTTCGAGGAAAGCCTGACAGGCGCGCAGCGTTTCGCTGGACTCGCCGGAGCGGGAAACGGCAATCAGAAGGTTCCTGCCGCCAACGTAAGTGAGATCCGGGTTCAGCCAGAGTTCGGAAGCGGGAAATGCCCGTGCCGAAATGCCGGTCATTTGCTGGGTCAGTGCGGCGGCAGAAAGAGCCAGATAGTAGGTAGAACCACATCCGGTAAAAAGAATCTGGGCATACCGGTGGGGTGTAAATGCCCGAACGTTTGCGCGAGCAAGATTGAGGACTTCCAGCGCATCTGTCCACGCCTGTGGTTGGGTAAGAATTTCTTGAAGGGTAAAAGTTCCATCTCTCATATTGTCATTCCTGAATTCGAAGGATTCGGCGGGCGTTATCCGCGTAGACTTTTGCCAGCACTTCGTCGGGCAAAAAGATGCCGTAGATGTACCAGCGTCCCTGTAACGGAATTTCGCCCGGATTGTAGTTGAAGTATTCGTCGTCGGTTTCGAGGAAGCGGTAGTAAATGCGGTAGGTCTCCAGGTCGGGGCCTACATCCGTGCCGAAAAGAATTCGGTCGGCGTATTGCAGGAAGAAACGCCGCGCCGTGTATGGCTGCCGTCCCAGTTCTCCGATGCGCGCGGCGATATCCACAAAAAAGTTGGGGCAATCCTCCAGTACGTTGCCCACCCAGGCAAGGTTTTCGGCGTAACAACCCACATGCGCGCCGATGAAGGTGGTCTGCGGGTGACGCTTGACCAGCCGATGCAAGCCATTGACGATCTCTAAAAATGGCGGGAAAGGCGGGCTGGGAAATGACCAGTCGGGGTGCGCGCCCAGTTCCTCCCAGCGTTCATTGCTCGCGTCAACGGGGTCAAAGAAAGCCACCGGGTCGGCAATGTGGATCAGCACGGGCATACCCAGTTCTCCCGCCGTCTGCCAGATGACATCGAGTCGGTCATCATCCACGGCAACCCGCGCACCGCTGTGATCGGTTACGTGCAGACCAAAATTCTTCCAGATTTTCAAACCCTCTGCACCGCGTTGTTTCTGAATGCGCAAACGCTGAGCCGCCCATTCCGGGAAACGATTGCCCAATTCCTGCCACTGACTCCAATCCACCCCGCCAAAGATCGAAAAACGCTCCGGCGCACGAGCCTTGAACAGATCTAAATGACGGTTGAGAACATCCTCTCCCCACCCGCCATCCAGATCTACGTAGTGGAACACCCCTGCCTCGTCCAAGCGATCCAGCAATTCACCGATCGGCTTTTCTTCCCAATCCCCGCCGAAGGGCGGCATGAGATGATTGTGAGCATCAATCACCGGGAAGCGCGGCTTTTCTACTCTGGTTTGCGGCACGCTCAATTTGGAGCGGGGTTTATATTGTTCAAGAAGCACGGGAAATTCCTCAGGAAGATGAATCAGGCCAGCAGGACGCGAATACCCAGTTCCTGCAAGGCAGAAATAAAACTTTGGTCTGCTTCCAGCGTGGTGATGAAGGTATGCACGGCGGTCAGGGGCGCAAGAAAAGCGGTTGAAACGCGACAGCATTTCATGTGATCAGCCACGACGATGATCTCGCGCCCCGCTTTGAGGATAGCTCGGTCGGTCATCGTCTCCGGCAGGTAATCATTGGTCAGGCCATGCTCCAGATCCACGGCACGCACACCCACAAAGACTTTATCGGCGCGCACCTCGCTGAGCGCATTTTCGGTGATGTGTCCGATGAAAGAAAGCTCACTGTCGCGTAAAATGCCGCCCAGACAAACCACCTGAATATTTTCCTTGCCGGCGAACAAATTGATGACCGGCAGGGAGTTGGTGATGATGGTCAGCCCTTTGCGGTCGCCCAGATGTCTGGCTACTTCAAGCACGGTCGTGCCGGAGCCGAGGAAGACCGTCTCGCCATCCTGTACAAGGCTCGCGGCCAGCCTGCCAATGCGGGCTTTTTCTTCTGCCTGTTCCTGACTGCGCTCCAGCAGTGGCGGCTCCGGTGCGGCGGGGTGAAGCGGGATGGCTCCGCCGTGGATGCGCTGAATCAAGCCCTGAGATGCGAGTGCCTCTAAGTCTCGGCGAGCGGTTGCTTCGCTGACGCCAAACTCTTCGCAAATCTGGGCAATCTTCACACGTTGCTGACGCTTGAGCAGGGTCAGAATGGCTTGCTGTCGTTCGAAATTGGAAAGGGGAATCACATCCATGGGATCAATCACAATCAATCAAATACAATCATAACCTTTCAGTTATTATGCAACTTTTTGAGCGAAATTGCAAGCGTTTTGACGGGTGATTTTTGTGAAAAGCGGATGATTCTATCGAAATTACAACTACACGAAATTTTTATTCGTCAGAAATTCTTTCTACTTTACCTCTTGCGGCGAGAAGCCTTGATAAACGATATGCCTCAGCGGTCATTTTTTGTTATACTTCCCTCCACATGGTCATCCAGATTCTCTCCACCAAACTGCACCCGCCGATTCTCAGCAGTTTCGTTCAGCGC
>DLXG01000285.1 GCA_003448875.1 Anaerolineaceae bacterium | reverse complement strand
AAAAGTCAAGACCCTCAAAGCTGACGAGATAGAACTGACCTTTGGTTTACTGGCCAGCGGGGAATTGGGTAATTTTGCTATTGGCAAGGTCGGGGTGGAGGCAAGTTATGAGATTACCTTGAAGTGGAAAAACAAGAAAGAAGAGTCGGAGAAACAATAATTTAAGAGGATCCATCATAGTGCATCGTTTGTTGTAATAATGGTCATTTTGGTCATCAAGAAGGTGACTTGACTACCTTTATCGGCAAGTCACAGAAACCCCTTCATGCAGTCCCATGGGTGGTGCTTTTCCGAAAATCGGCGATTTTTAATCGCTTGCTTTTATTGTGAAAATGTTAACAAATATTTGGGCAAAAGACAAATTCCAGATTCTCACAGAAAGCATAACCGCCTTAGTCGTTTAGAGGGGACAGTGGTTTTATTGAGTTCCTCTTTGTTTATTCGAAATCTGGTAAGTTAATCTAAAAGGATAACTATCAGGTGGCAATTGACAGGGTGGGATATTTTTGCAATAATCAAACAAATCCCCCCTGCCTGTAAAACTTCATCCCCCTGACATGAAAAAATATATCCGCATAATTTCCCTGTTTCTGCTGGCCTCAGGCCTGTTTGGAGCATGTTCCAATTCGACCTCAACGGACTTGGCAACGACCAGTACCGAGCCGCCGCCTGAAGTCGAAACCCCCATTTCCACTTCACCTGAGCCAATCGCTCAGGCCAGCCTTGCGAAAACCTCCCCGACAATACAAGCCACGCTGACCAGTACCCCCACACTTTTTCTCTCCCCCACCGTAAAAAAAGAGGCCACACAGAGCAATCCTGCTAAAACCTCGCTGCCGGCAAGGTCCCCCACCCCAAAACCGCAGTTGGATCTGGTTGAATTGAATACAAAATATGGCCCCATTCTTTATCTGGAGGATTGGTGGACCGTCCGCATGATGAACCTCGATGGTTCCATAAGGGATTGGAAATTCCAGCCTTCTCATGAGAGTGGGATTGATCCATTAAGCCGTTTTTCGTGGTCGCCTGACGGTTCTGCCTTTTTATACAGTACCTCTTCATCTTCCAAGCTTTATCGGGTGGATGTTGAAAAAAAGACGGCCACCAATCTGACCCCCAAAGGGATGGATGCTGCTTATGGGATGTACTCTCCGGACGGCAGGCGGATAGCCTTTGTGGGGTGGTCCACGGACACAAATGGATACCCCGAAATTTTTGTGATGAATGCCGATGGGACGGACGTCACTCGATTGACCGAGCGATGTGGTGATTGCAGGGATTTGGATTGGTCCGCAGATGGAAACTGGATCGTGTATGCCCGCTTTTCGGATGGTTCTATCTATACTATATCTGTGCAAGGGGGAAAACCCAATTTGGTCACCAAAGGGGGATTCAATTACCTACCGGATTACTCGCCGGATGGCCAGTGGCTGGCACTGGTCAGGGATGGATATCTCTATGTGATGCCTGCTGGTGGCGGAAGCCTGCGTCTGGTGTGCAGTGACGAAGATATTGTGCGGGTTTTCAGCTGGTCACCGGATAGCCGCTATATTGTTTTTGAAAACTCTCTCGAAGACCGGTTTGGTTTTTGGGTTGTGGATGTGGCTACGGGTGAGATGGAGCTGCTGACAACCGAATTATTCTATAACCCGATCTGGTCGCCGATTATGAGAGGCGGTGTAACACCCCAACCCATCATAACAACCCCTGGAGATTGCACGAACGGCTGGACACGCCTCAAAATTGGCGGATTTGCGCGAGTGATTGATGTGGTGCCCAATCGGGTGCGCGGGCAGCCCTCCCGCAGTGCCGAGGTCATTGCAGAGATTCACCGCGGTACGGATTATAAAATTGTGGATGGCCCGGTGTGCGCCGATGGCTTGGTGTTCTGGAAGATCAGCGATCCGGGTTTGCCGGGAACGGCGGGCTGGACGGCTGAAGGGGACCTGAAAGAGTATTACCTTGAACCTTCAAATCCGTGATGTACGCTCAGGCGCAAAATTCCTTGAAATAATGCCCGTGTGATGTTGCTCATCTGGATTAATGAGGAAAGTTTCACCTCATTGATTAAATTAAAGCATTCAAGGAAATACCTTTCACTCTGCTTCACCATCTCCAACCAGACGGGTTTTTGAAGACGGGGACGGCCTAATTACCGGCCTGAATGGCCGTCACCAGATTCTGAATGTAGAACAAATCACCGCGGATGAAGGCCGGCGCGTCGAGGTATTTGGTGAGCTGGGCTTTGTTTTCCCGCAGAATCAAGGCTTTGGCCTGAAAGAGGGCATTGACACTGTAAAGGTTGGCCATCACACCTTCGCCGAGGCTCGATTCAAAACGGGAAACGAACCAGTAGGGTGCCACCGCGTCGTATTCCTGTACCGCTGCCTGCACCTGACTGAGTCGGTTCTGGCGCAGGTAATCGGCTACTTCCGGCACCAGCCAGAGAAAATTGGCGGATACATCCAGATGTTTTCTGTGATAACGATCAGTTGTCCAGTATGAATCCTTACTGAATAACTCTGCCCGCAAGGCCAGCAGGCGGTTGGCGTCGTTGGTTACCTGCGTGCGGAGTGGGGCATCCTGGGTGGTGCGGCCGGCCATTTCCTGCAGCCGCAAGAAGCCAAAGTAGCCGGCCAGGTAGGCATTGTGCTCAAACGGACGCTGGCGGTAAAAATCGTTCGTCTGCCTGCTTGACCATTGCAGGTTGATTTTACTGCGGGCCAGGTCATAAATCTGCCCGGCGTCGTTGGGAAAAATCTGGGCATACTTCCACATGGCGTAAAAATTGAAGGGCGGATATTCCCATGAGAAACCCCGTGCCTGCAGGCGCGGCGGATGATTGACGAGATCGGCCTGCACTTCCGGCGGGAGGGTCATTTCTTCGCGCGGCGCGCCGGTGTTCCAGCCGATCGAGGCGTACATGTTCGGGTCAAAAAATGTGTTGAAATGCTGCTGCAAATAAGGCCGCAGCCGGTTTTGCAGGCTGGTGGAAAGCAGGGGATAGGCAATACTCAGCACATACAGCGTTTCACCGGGGTTGTCGAAATAATCCGCAAATTCAGAATAGGAACTATTAAGTCCGAACTGACCGGGGTTGTAATAACCCGGGCGGAGATGACCGGCATCGATCATTTTGTTGATCTCGTTTTCCAGCCGGCTGAGCAACTGGTTGTTGTCCAATGAAGTGCCGGCATAAGACGGGGGATTGATGCGCACCATTGGTAACAGGCCTGCCCCGCCGCCGCTGCCGTAAGCGATAATCGTATTGCTGCGGTGGGTGAACAGCCGTCCCTGATGGGGGATGATCGGATTCTGATCACCGTGATTGTGATAGGCGGCGTTGATGCTGTTGGTGGCGCCGCGGTACCAGCCCTGCAGGCGCGCTTGACCATCTTCTTGTCTTTCCCAAATTACCCATGTCGGGTCATACCCCGGCGCTTGCTGCCTGAGATTATACGACCATAACGGGGTAGTCCGCCCTGGTCTAGCGATTGTAAAATAATCGCCTACCCGGTCACAGCATAAATTGCGGTA
>DLXG01000253.1 GCA_003448875.1 Anaerolineaceae bacterium | reverse complement strand
TCGTCGAATGAGGTTGCGCAGCCAAACCGAACGGGTGAGTAGGTCAATGGCTACATCCCAGAAGATCAACTCGCACTTGTTGTAAAGTGAACTGTTCATGATTAACCTCCGCCTTAGCGGGATGATGAAAGTTTGGTGATCTTTCCTTCGGCGGTAACGACCGCTCGGATGGTATGCCGGATAGTTTGCCCATTGGCAGTTGTGCCTTTACTCTCAAAAATGAGCAAAAAGGTGCTGCTGGTTTGGGGTTTAACTTTGGGGGTTACCCCGCGAACTTCGGGGTGTTTTTGATAGACCTGCCGGCACACATTTTGAAGGACTTTGGCATCCATAAGCAGTTCCTGAGAGAGGTTTAGCGAATGCGCCGGCGCAGAAATGCAGGAATATCCAGATCAGCCTGGATTGTGGCGGGTTCCTGCGATGGAGATGCTTCGGCACGTTCCAGAACCGGCATCGGGCGAGGTTGAGGGGCGATAGTGGCTACCGGTTCGGGCTGCTGAACTGGACGAGCGGACACCTTGGGAACTTCAATCGGAGTAGCGCCAATACCGGTTAAGACCATGATCACTTCAACGCGGTCTCCCATTCTCTCATCAGTAATCACGCCGGGGATGATTTCAGCCTGATTGTTTGTTTTTTCCTGCAACTCGGTGAGTGCTTCCATGACTTCCATAAAGGTCAGATCCGAACCGGCGGTAAAGTTGACGATGATGCCGGAAACATTTTCGAGGTGAATATCATCAATCAGCGGATGATGGAGGGCCTGTTCGATGGCTTTTTGAGCCTTGCGTTCTCCCTGTCCAAAACCAATTGAAAGCAGAGAGCCGCCACCGGATTGCATGACAGTGCGGATGTGTGCAAAATCCACATTGATCAAACCGGGTTCGGTAATCAATTCGGAGATACCCTGAATGCCCTGACGTAAAACATCATCGGCCAGACGGAAAGCCATCTCCAAAGTCAGGTCTCGCGAGGCAATTTTTAGCAGCCGGTCATTGGGTATGGTGATCAGTGTGTCGGTGTAAGGACGCAGGCGCGCCAACCCCTCGCGGGCATTGACCTGTCGGCGGCCAATTTCAAACCCGAAAGGAGTGGTGACAACTGCTACGGTTACTGCCCCAAGGGCGCGCGCCACCCGTGCAGCAATTGAAATTCCCCCCGTGCCGGTTCCTCCACCCATACCGGCGGTCAAAAATACCATATCCGCACCGGACAAGGCGGCATTCAGTTCTTTGTAACTTTCCTCAGCAGCAGCTTCACCTATTTTCCAATCTCCGCCTGCGCCCAATCCTCGCGTCAGCCGCGGCCCCAGTTGTATTTTAGTGGGGGCAAGGCTGTTCTTAAGGGCTTGAGCATCAGTGTTGGCTGCGATAAATTCAACGCCGTTAATGCCCAATTCAATCATGCGGTTAATGGCGTTTGAGCCGCCACCGCCTAAGCCAATGACTTTCAAGACGGGTTTGTGTAATCCGCCGGGTGATGTTGATTGAGATGAGGGGGTGTGAATGGTCATGTTCATGATTTTCCGCTCCTTCTCTGCTAAAGATGCAATTGTCGTGCCAGTCTCATTCCAACCACTCAATCTGGCAGCCCTGTTTTTGTAGAGATGCGAGGAGGTCTTCCGGAACCTGATCGGGTTTGACCGCCAGTGTAATGCGGTTCGCCAGACGTGCTTCGTTCAGGGAAAAACCAATGGTTGGATGCTGTTGCAGGATGAAACTGGAGTGTTTTTGGAAAACCGAGGCGAGGGTTGCCTCATTGGTATCTCCAAGGTAAAGATAATGCTGAAGTGGACGAATTGCTTTCCGCAAGGAATCCTCATCGAGAATTCCATGCAGGGCAGGACTATTTGTTTGGATATTTTTAACCTCGCATAGATAAGAGGCTGCTTTGCAAACCGGTTGGGCTTCTTCAAACCATGCATAAGAAGAACCGGTGGATGCTTGTTCCGCACTTAGCAGCCAGAAGTTAACGCTGATAATTTCATCAGGTAAGTTCACCTCCCCTGCATCTTCCTCTGGCTGAGGATTGCTGGCAGCCTGTACACCCTTTACTATTTCAATGAGGGTGTTTTGTAATTCTGGTGATTTGGCAAAGTTATCGGACAGGCATTCAGATGCGCCGGGTAAACCGGCTTGCAGTAAAATCATGGGGCATTTCTTTTGCAGGACGGCCTCGCTGATGGTGGAGTACCAGTCAAAAGTTCGAAATCCCCGCTGGTCCTGAGAGTGAGGAGGAGTAAAGTAAGGCCGCGCTTCCGGCCATTTTTCCGGACCGCCTTCACCCCAGTTGAGGGGACGCTGAAAAGTCCAGCCATAACAGGAAAGGATTAAGCGCTCTAAAAGTGAATTCAACTTACGGCGTTCGATTGCCTGTAAAGCAGCCCTCAGGAAGGTGGTATCCCAAAAATTACCACCCGGTTCAAGAGGAGGAAAAAGCGGATATGAACCTGCTTCAACACTCAAACCGGCCAATGGAAGGTAGCGGTCTAAAAACCGTTCTACCAGATCCTGCTGGGCCCATTGATTGGCAGGCCAGGATTGATGGACGTTTGGGCGGTCAAAGAATTGATGAAAGGTTGCTCCCCAATTCGAGTAGGCCTCAATCAGAGGAGAGATGCCTCTCAGGTCGGGTGAGGCTTGTAAACTCACCGGAAATTGAATGATCGGCTGAATTCCAGCCTTGATCAGCCCGCTGATGAAATATTCGGGAATGGCCCGGTTGATCTCGGTGCGGAGTACCAGCCAGCCTGCACCCAATTCCATCAGTAATGGCAACCATTTCTGCAAATCTTTTTCCGTATAATGCAAAGTATCCGGGAAATAATGGAAACCGAGTTTTTGGCGAGGTGGGAAGAGGGATTGAGTAGTTGGGTTCATGGCTTAGACACCAGTGATGAATTCAAAACAGGGGGATTGATGGTATCAAATGCAAGTTTTGTGCCATTTGAATGGAGGAATCGTTAACCATTTGCAACGATAAAACCGGACAATTCTGCTATAATTCAACCAGTCATGATTCTTGTAACCGGTGGTACCGGTTTTGTTGGTAAAGCGCTTGTCCAACACCTGATTGCCTCCGGCAAGACAGTGCGGATTTTGTTGCGTCCATCTAAAGTTTCCCCTCAACTTCCACGTGGTATCCCGGTAGATGCGGCTGTGTGCAGTTTACGCGATGAACGCGGCTTAAGGGCTGCCATGCGTGGCGTGGATACGATTGTTCATCTGGCAAGCAGTGAGCGGCACAGCGGACGTGCAAACCTGACAGAAGTGGATGTTTTGGGAACTCAGGGATTGGTCAACGCTGCCAGACAGGCCGGCATAAAACGCATCCTGTACCTTAGCCATCTTGGTGCGGATCAGGCATCCGCCTACCCCCTATTGCGTGCCAAAGGACTGGCTGAGAATATCGTGATTCGATCCGGTCTGGATTACTCGATCATCCGTTCGGCGGTTGTGTTCGGCCCCGGCGATCAATTTACGACTGCTTTTTCGCGCTTGGCGCGTCTTTCACCCGGTTTTTTGATGATTCCGGGTGATGGCAATACCTTATTGCAGCCGCTCTGGATAGAAGATTTGGTGAATTGTCTGGCTTTGGCGATTGAGCGGGACGATTTGATCGGCCAGACGATTTCGATTGGTGGTTTAGAGGCACTCCCATTTCGCCAGATTATGCTTCACATTATGGAAGCAATGGGTATCCAGCGTCGCTTTTGGAGTGTTTCTCCGCCTACATTACGGCTTCTGGCGCTGATTGCCGATCAATTCCCCAAATTTCCGGTTTCAATTTACTGGCTGGATTACCTTGCCGTTGATCGAACCACTCTTCTGGATTCGGTACCGCGAACTTTTGGTATCCTGCCGGCCCGTTTTTACAGGCAGCTGGACTACCTGATACCACCAGGCAGACAATCGAGCCGAAGAAGGGGTTTTGTTTTTTAGATGAGCGAAAAAGCGGTTTGTATTCATGGTCATTATTATCAGCCGGCACGTGAAGACCCCCTGACTGGCGAAGTCGGCAAAGAGGCTGGGGCTCATCCCTATCGTAACTGGAATGAGCGCATTCACGATCAGTGCTACCGGCCGAACGCCGAACTGGGTAATTTTGAAAAAATCAGTTTTGATCTCGGCCCAACCCTGATCAACTGGATGATTTCTTATGATCCGGCTACCTTTGCCAGGATTGTAGAGCAGGAAAGACGCAATTACGAACGGTTTGGGGTGGGGAATGGGATGGCCCAGCCTTATCACCATACCATATTACCGCTGGCAAAACGGCATGATAAGATTACTCAGATTCGCTGGGGAATTGCCGATTTCGAACATCGCTTTGGCCATAAACCGACCGGCCTATGGCTGCCCGAAGCCGCAGTAGACAACGAAACACTGCAAATTCTTGCTGACGAAGGCATTGAGTTTACAATTCTTGCGCCATGGCAGGCCGAAGACAGCCAGATTGACGTCGGTCTACCTTATTGGGTGGAATTGGGGGAAGGACGCCGCATCACGGTGTTTTTCTACGAGGCTGAGTTGAGTATGCGGGTCAGTTTTGATCCTGCCGCTACCTCAAATGGTGATCGGTTTATGACCGATTTTATCTTGCCGCGCCTTTCTGCTAATGGTCATCACACCGATGATGCCAGGTTATATATCATTGCCTCGGATGGTGAGTTATACGGCCATCACCAACCATTTCGGGATAAGTTTTTGTATTACCTGACCCATCGTGAATTTACTCACCCGCGGCTGGTGCAATTTACCTACCCGGGATTGTGGCTGCGGCAGCATGCCCCCAGCCAAACGGTTCGAATTCGCGAAAACACCTCATGGAGTTGTCATCACGGGGTTGCGCGCTGGAAAGAAGCCTGTCCCTGTGCTCCCAACGGCGACTGGAAGATGAAGCTGCGTCAGGCTTTGGATTGGATTGCCGACCAGATAGACGATGAATATGTAAAAACAGTTTCACCCTTCACAAGTGATTTTTGGGAACTGTTGTATGCGTATATCGAGGTCTTGCATGGCAAAATTTCTGCCCGAGATTTGATTCGACGTGAGTTAAGCGAGGGATTGGAAGAAAGCGAAATTCAACAGGTTGATTTGCTGCTCAGAGCCCAGTTATACAAACAACGGATGTTTACTTCGTGCGGATGGTTCTTTGAGGACTTTGACCGGATTGAGCCGCGGATTGTTGTTGTCAGCGCAGCACAGGCTGTCTGGTGGCTGCGCCAGGCAAGCGGGGTTGATCTGATTCAGCCTGCCAAAGAGCGACTGGCGGAGGTGCGTTCGTGGCGTTCGAATCTGCGCGGCGATCAGGTGTTTATGAATCACATCGAGCGGCTGCGCTATGAGCAGCTATCTTTCCCGTTCGTGCGGACAGAGATCGAACGGTTCTGATTTAATCGCCTTTTTCCAAAAATTTACGCTGCCATTCGTACAGTTTGTTTAATGCCTCGATGGGGGAGAGGTTGTTGATATCCAGATTTTTCAATTCATCCAGCAGTGGATTGGTTTCCGGGAAAAGGGCAATTTGCCGGGCAGCCAGCGGGTCAATCCGCACGGCCTTTCCGGCAGAGGCTTCTAATTGCCGCAGGATTTCGGCAGCCCGTTGAACAACAGCCTGCGGAAGGCCGGCCAGCTGAGCCACATGAATACCATACGAACGGTCAGCGCCGCCGGGCACAATTTTGTGCAGGAAAACCACTTTACCTTCCGATTCGCTGACGGCTACGTTGTAATTGCGGACACCCGGCAGCAGTTCTGCCAGCTGGGTTAACTCATGGTAATGAGTGGCGAACAAGGTGCGCGCCCGCAGGCGGGGATGATTGTGGACGTATTCCACCACAGCCCAGGCGATGGAGAGGCCGTCGTAAGTGCTGGTGCCGCGCCCAATTTCATCCAAAATCAGCAGGCTGCGATTGGTGGCATGGTGCAGGATGTTGGCGGTCTCGACCATTTCGACCATGAAGGTGGACTGCCCGGCGTGGATTTCGTCCTGCGCTCCGATACGGGTAAAGATGCGGTCAACCAGTCCAATGGTTGCCTGACGCGCCGGAACAAAACTGCCGATCTGCGCCATCAGGACTATCAGGGCGACCTGTCTCAGGAAAGTGGACTTGCCGCTCATGTTCGGGCCGGTAATGATGCGCACAAATTCACCGGGTTCAAACACGGCGTCGTTGGGCACAAAGCGTTCACCGATCAGGGTTCGTTCGACGACTGGATGCCGCCCGTCGCGTATATCGAGGGTATTATCTTCGGTGAGTTGCGGGCGGCAATATTCGCCAATGGCGGCGGCTTCGGCCAGTGAAGCAAGGGTATCCAGCTCAGCCAGAGCGGCGGCAGTGCTCAGCAATTTTGGAGCAGCAGCGGCAATTTGCTGGCAAACCTGTTGGAAGAGCCGGCTTTCAATCTCACGGATGCGTTCTTCCGCATTCAACACCAGCGCTTCGTACTCTTTCATTTCCGGGGTGATAAACCGTTCGGCATTCACCAGAGTTTGCTTGCGGATGTATTCCGCCGGGGCAAGGTGGGCCGCGCCACGCGAGATTTCAATGTAATAGCCGAAGACTTTGTTGTAACCCACTTTGAG
>DLXG01000090.1 GCA_003448875.1 Anaerolineaceae bacterium | reverse complement strand
TCAAACGTGGCAAATCGTGACAACCCCTTCCTGCACCACCGAAAACCCATCCGGCAACAGCTACGGCTGTGGCTATAACGGAAAAACCAACGGTTATGTTGAGGAAGTGATTGACCTTTCCCGCTTTGCCGGAAAGAAAATTCTGCTTCGCTTTGAATATGTAACCGACGCCGCCGTAAACGGCGAAGGCCTGCTGTTAGATGATGTATCCATCCCGGCAATCAATTACTTCACAGATTTTGAATCCGATGAAGGGGGCTGGCAGGCCAACGGCTTTGTGCGCATCCAAAACCGGTTGCCGCAAACGTTTCGCCTTTCATTGATTTATTTAGGAACAAATCCACGGGTTGAATATCTGCAACTGGATGAGTATCAAAGCCTGCGTCATACCGTCCAATTGACAGAATCTACCGAACCGGTTGTTTTGGTCATCAGCGGGACAACCCGCTTTACCCGCCAGCCAGCCTCTTATACTTTTAGCGCTCAGCGTTGACTCACACAAAAAGGGCTGCTTCGGTTACAAGCAGCCCTTTTTTACTATCCCCTGGGTGATCTTATTCCAATTGAATCCGGCCCTGACGCAGGCGGTTCAATTCTTCTTCCAATTCTTTCCGGCGTTGTTCGGCAGCCGTACGCACTTCACCACTCAGCCGGTCAATCGTTTCACCGACCTGCTGCTGAAATTGTTTTCCTGAAGCCGGCGCAAAAAGCAACGCCAGTGTGCCGCCAACTAAACCGCCAATTAATAAGCCCACCAAAAAACTTGCCAGACGACGCATAGTTTCCTCCTTTTTTACTGACAGCGATACCAATGCCTATTTGATTATAACTGGAACTTTTGACTTCTCAACCCCGTTTGGCCAGATTCAAACGGAAAAACAATAACGGAGCGGCTGCCGAAACCCAAAACCCAATCAAGGTGTACCTCAGAAAACGAAAACCATACCCAACCATTTCCGGATCCCGCGGGAAAAGAGCACCCAAGCCGGCATATAAAACCAGCACCCCGGCAATACCAATCAGAAAGCGTATGACTAGCTGGATAGGGCTTCCTTTGACATTCATTAATCCCCCGCTTCGCAACATCAAAATAACACCGGTGAGTAAACCCAGCCAGGTACCGCCCACCGTAAAGAAAGGTGCCAGCGTGAGAGGATTGATGGGCTCTTGCGGTGCAGCCCGCAGAGCAGCCTCCGCCCATTCTGGCGGAACAGGCCAACGGCTAACCCCCAATAAAACCAGAAACCCGCTCAACAGGATCACTAATGAACTTGCCAGCGCCACGGTAAATTGTCGGCTCGGATTGAGATTACTGAACCAGCGGATGACCGGTTTTTCCAATTGGAGGTACGCCACCAGCAGCAGTCCGCCGACTGCCCAGCCAACCAGTACATCACTCGGAAAATGTACTCCAAGTAGCGGACGGGAGAAGCCAATCAGCAAGATCAGAATCACTGCCAGCCAGCGGAACCAGGATAGGCGAATCTTCACGGCGGCCAGCCCCCACAAACTGGCCGCATTTTGGGCGTGGCCGGAGGGCATCCCAAAGGAAGTTTCACTGCTGAAGGCACGCACCCCCGCATCAACCCAGTAGGGACGTGGAGAATGAAACGCCAGTTTAAGCGCGGAATTAAACACATTACTGAAAATCAACATGCTGCCAATTCGCAAACCCAATCCCGCATCCACACACCAGTATAAAAGCGGGATGATCAACAAGTAAAACTCTTCATACCCCAGAAAGGTAATTCCCTTGAATATCCCCGCCAGTCCGCCAAGGCCGGCTTGTAAATTTTTAATGAAATCAAGTTCGCTCAACAGAAATGGATCCATTTACTGCACCCTGATTTGATGTCATTGACCCGTCCCGGCACTCAACCTTAAACCCCGCCATTGACGACTTCAGCAAAAGTATTGTACACTAGTTTTATGACAAATCAAACAGAACGCTGGTGGGATCTTTTATCGGTATCCCTCTTCCTCGCCGCGTTGATTACCGTTACCTACCGGTTAGCCGATACCCGCTGGACTGATAATCTGGAAATCGTCATAGGTTTGGCGTTCATTGGCGGGGTTCTTGGTCTGGCGCTTGGTTACAGCCGCTTCAGTTCACAAACGGTTGGCTTCTTTGGCTTAATTTTTACTCTCTTTTTCGTCACCTGGCAATTGGGCGAATTAACCCCGAGTAATTACATCTGGCTGGAGCGGCTTTGGCTGCTGGGTGACCGCATGTGGCAAAATCTGGTTTTGTTCCTACGAAACCAGCCATTAAACGATTCGATTTTATTCCTTACCAACATGGCGCTTCTCTTCTGGCTGGTTGGTATTTCTACCGGCTACCAGTTGACCCGTTATGGTAAACCGTGGCAGGGATTGATCGTCTTGGGAATTGCCCTGGTGGTGATTGACCTTTATCATCCTCCCCTTGCTCAAAGCGGGGTGGCAACGGCTTTGTTTGCTGTGTTGGCGCTGCTTCTCTTCAGCCGCATGAACTACCTCAAACACGCCCGCC
>DLXG01000174.1 GCA_003448875.1 Anaerolineaceae bacterium | reverse complement strand
ATAATCAACAATTATCCACCAAATTAATACCTGAAAAAAGCAAACTCACCGCGAGATGAGGGCGCAAAGTTATGGGTCTGAGGTGATCAGATCGCCAGACTGCCAAGGGTAGTGCCTTACCTTGGCAGTTTTTTCAGGAGAAAGGGAGGTGCTCCAAACAGACAACCCGGCTATTTCCCAATTCATATTTTCGTTAAGATCATTTTTTGCTGGAGGAGGACAATGTTCAAAAAATATTTCTTTTCGGGCTTGTTGATCGTTGTTTTGTTGGCCGCCATGATTTCACCTGCAATTGCGGATGATGGAACCGTTGAACCTTTATATCCAATTTATTCGACAGACACTGGGGAGATGGTGAATGAAACCCCGCAATTGTGGTTCGTTGAGTTCAATGGTTCCCCTACGGCGGATGGCGGGCGTCTCACTACTGTGCGGGCCGAAAAACAAACTTTCCGAACGAGAGCAGAAAGAGCTGGCTTGGAATTTCAGGAAAGATTTGCGTATGACAAACTGTGGAATGGTATTTCTATCGAAATAAGTCAGTCTGAACTGCCAAAGTTATTCCGAATACCGGGCGTAAAGGCTGTTTATCCGGTTGAAACATATGCCTTACCAGAACCGGTCGAAAACCCCAGCCCTGAATTGATTAGCGCCTTAGCCATGACCGGAGCAGATATTGTCCAGAGCGAATTGGGGTTTACCGGCAAGGGAATCAAAGTGGCCGTTATGGACACCGGTGTTGACTTTGACCATCCGGATCTGGGCGGCTGCTTTGGGCCGGGCTGCCGGGTATTCACCGGTTATGATTTTGTCGGTGACGCCTTCAACGCTGATCCATCAAGCCTGAGTTATAACCCGGTGCCCCAACCCGATCCGATCCCGGACGACTGTAACGGACATGGTACGCATGTGGCGGGCATCATTGGCGCGAATGGTACTCTTAAGGGTGTTGCCCCCGATGTGACGTTTGGGGCCTATCGTGTGTTTGGATGCCAGGGCTCAACGACAGCCGATATCATGCTGATGGCAATGGAACGGGCATTGGATGATGGAATGCAGGTTTTGAATATGAGCATTGGCTCAGCATTCCAGTGGCCGCAATATCCCACTGCACAGGCAGCCGACAGGCTGGTCAAACAGGGTATGGTTGTGGTTGCCTCCATTGGCAACAGCGGGGCGAATGGTTTGTATTCAGCCGGAGCGCCCGGCTTGGGTAATCAGGTGATTGGGGTTGCATCCTTTGACAATACGGACATCTTCTTGAAACTGTTTTTGATCAGTCCGGATGATAGGCCGATTGGATATGGCGTTGCCTCGTCTGCACCGGAACCTCCCACATCAGGTACGTTCCCGATGGCGCGAACAGGAACGGTAACTTCGACAGCAGATGCCTGCACTGCCTTGCCTGCTAATAGTCTGTCCGGAAAGGTTGCTTTGATCCGGCGTGGCACATGCACATTCCACCAAAAAGCCTTGAATGCGATGAATGCTGGCGCGATTGGGGTGGTGTTGTATAACAATACCGCGGGAAGATTCAGCGCAACCGTGGCAGGAACACCCGCAATCACCATTCCGGTGGTGACCATTTCCGATACTGAAGGTGCGCTCATCGATTCGCGTCTGGCGGGTGGGGATGTCTTCCTGACCTGGACTGATCAGGAGGATTCTTTCCCCAATCCGACCGGCGGTTTGATCTCTTCATTCAGTTCGTATGGTCTGTCACCCGATCTGAATGTGAAGCCGGATATTGGCGCGCCGGGCGGTTTGATTTACTCAACTTTCCCGCTCGAACAAGGCGGTTATGCAACCCTCAGTGGAACTTCAATGTCCTCTCCGCATGTGGCCGGTGCAGCAGCTTTGCTGTTACAAGCGAAGCCAAACCTGCCTGCTGGTGTGGTCAGGACGATTTTCCAAAATACCGCTGACCCGGCAGTGTGGTGGGGTAATCCTGCCTTAGGTTTTCTGGATAATGTGCACCGGCAGGGTGCGGGTATGCTGGATATACCGCAAGCCATTCTCTCCACTGTAAGGGTTGAGCCATCCAAACTGGCGCTTGGTGAAAGCGAAACAGGGCCGGCAACTCGTACACTAACGATTGCCAACGAAGGAAACAGTACAGTTACCATCCGGCTTTCCCATCAGCCTGCTTTGGCAACCGGAGCCAATACCTTCTCCCCATCTTTCGCTGCTGCTTTTGCCTCGGTAAGTTTCAGCAGCAGCGAGGTAAAGGTTGCCCCGAAGAGTAAAGTGCGTGTAAACGTTACCATCATTGCACCATCGGTTCCGCTTCGTGGTCAATACGGCGGTTATCTGATTATGACCTCTGATGATGGAAAAGTTTACCGCGTCCCGTATGCTGGTTTCATCGGAGATTATCAATCCATTCAGGTGTTGGCACCAACGGCATATGGATTCCCGTGGCTGTCGGTTCTGATCGGTGGTAGTTACTATCACCTAACGGATTTACAATATTGGTTCTCGATGGTGGGAGATGACATACCGTACTTCCTGGTTCATTTTGACCATCAATCCCGCCGGTTCAAGATGGAAGTTTACCAGGATATGGAAAAAGGGCCGGACCGCTATTGGTATAACGCCTACGACGAGTCATATCTACCGCGTAATAGCTCTTCTGCGGGTTTCTTTGCCT
>DLXG01000213.1 GCA_003448875.1 Anaerolineaceae bacterium | reverse complement strand
AACGCTGCGCTGGCTGGAAGATTTATATGATTTGCTGGTGCGTGGTACGGAATTCATCAAAGGGGAGAATCTGCTGGCGGGAATGGCTTCTCTCAGTTTAGGCCGTTACCGGCCTCATTTGCAGGTTCACTTTTCTACTTCAATTCATGCCGAACGCAATTTGCGGGGATTGCTCTTTTTCGCCGGCCTGTTGCATGATATTGGCAAACCGATGGCGCAGGAAGAACAGGATGATGGTCGAATGCGCTTTCTGAATCATGATCGTTATGGAGCGGAAATTGCCGAAAAAATCGCCCGCCGCTTTGCGCTTTCCAATCCGGAAGTGGAGCGAATCACGTTGCTGATAAGAGAACACATGCGCATTCATCATCTGGCTTCTACGAGCAATCAAGTCAGCCGGCGGAGTATCTATCGGTATTTCCGCAGGCTGGAAGAAGCCGGTGTGGACCTTTGTCTGCTCTCGCTGGCGGATACACTGGCAACTTACGGTATTGGCATTCCCCCCGCCCGCTGGGAAAGAGAACTTACAGTATGTCGTCAACTGCTGGAAGGTTGGTTTGAAAAGCGCGAAGAAACGGTTAATCCACCCCGTCTGATTAATGGGGATGACTTAATTCGGCGTTTTAGTTTAAAACCCGGCCCAGAACTTGGCAGACTGCTTGAAAGTGTACGAGAAGCACAGGCGGCCGGCCAGATTCAATCCGTTGAGGAAGCCTATAATCTGGTAGAATTGCTGATACGTGATTATTCGATGGGAGAAGGAACGGAAAATCATGGAACTGAAAACCGTTGATTTAGCCGTAGAAGAGCATGGTGAGGGAACCCCGCTGGTGTTGATCCATGGTTTTCCTCTTAACCGCCGCATCTGGTACCCAATCGTCCCTTTACTGAAAAATAAAGCCCGCCTGATCATCCCTAACCTGCGTGGTTTTGGTGAATCGCCTCAAGAGGTGGCGGAGTACTCGATGCGCCTGCTGGCAGCCGATGTCCTACGCCTGTTGGACCGCCTGAATGTGGATAAGGCTGTGATCGCAGGCCATTCGATGGGCGGTTATGTTGCGCTCGAATTTGCTCATGCTTACCCGCATCGGCTGAAAGGACTGGCGCTGGTGGCCTCTCAGGCCGATCCGGATAGCCCGGAACGCCGTCAGGCTCGTCTGATTACTGCTCGTGAGGTGCGCAGCCGGGGTATTCGTTATATTGCCGATGGAATGCCGCCAAAATTAAGTACGAATACTGAAATTCAAAAACAATTGAACGAATTGATATTAACCTGCAGCGTGCCGGTCGTAGTGGCTGCTTTGAAAGCCATGGCTGACCGCCGGGACGCGAATCTGTGGTTGCCAGAAATTCAGGTGCCTGTGGTTGCCATCGCTGGCTTACAGGATCAACTGATCCCTGCTGAAAAATCTCACTCGTTGATTAAATTAGTCAATAAAGGCTGGGTGGTAGAGATCCCAGAAGCCGGGCACATGCCGATGATGGAAAGCCCGCAAAAAACCGCAGAAGCGCTTTACCAGTTAGTCTGTGCGGCTAATGGTTGTTGAACGGGTTTAGGGGAAAATTTCAGTCAGCATCGGCTCATAAAAACAGCGGCAACCGGTGGGGCTGGAACAGCCTTCAATCGGTAATGGTGGTACCTGATCCTTTGGATAAGTGGCTGCCATAGCCTGGCAGGCCGGGCAGGCGTCATCGTCCACCACAAGCCGGATATCACGTACACGGGGATTTTCCTGTAATTTTTTGAGCGCAACAGCGCTGACAGAAAATTGATGCAGGTTTGCACCGCAATTTTGACATTCCAGAGCGGTATCGGGGGACTGTGAATAGCAAAGCGAACAGGTTTGCACAGGAATGGCTCCTTAGGTCAAAAATTTCCCTTGAAAGCAAAACAGGGATATTCGATTGAACATCCGGTTAATTTTTTGAATGTGTGAATTTTACTACAAAATCGCAGGCTTCGATCAGGTGGCTCTGGTTGCAGGTATGTTCGTTGGCACCGCTTTACTGCGGCGGAGCAGCGTATTGATGCGCGTGATCAACATACTGCTGGAAACAGGTTTGATTAAATAATCATCGGCTCCCGCATCTAACGCAGTCGCCACCATTCCGGGGTGATCTAAAGCAGAAAGGATCAGGATGGGAACGGTGCTGAATTCACGAATGCGTTTACAAACCTGCCAGCCGTCCATCTCGGGCATCATCAGGTCAAGAATGACAATATCGGGTTTCTGGTTCTCAGTTTGTTCAACCCCCTCCTGGCCCGAATTCACCGCAATGACATGCGCAGGGATGGTTCGCAGCAATGTGGAAAGTAATTCAGTCATGGCAGGGTCGTCATCAATGACCAGTATTTTCATTCGCATCTCCTTTGCGTTGAGTACATCCCTATTATCAGCGAACTTAAGGGTTTTTATCCTTTCAACTTCTTTACAAATGAAACGGGTATTTGATCAGTCAACTTGGGATGAACTGGCCGAAAAAAGCAAAATATGTGGTAGAATTTCCGGATTAAGGGCTCAGGACGAATTATCCCCTTCGAGGGGTCAAACAATATTCTGGAGGTTAAAGAAAACATGAAGAAATGGGTATATTTATTCCATGAATTAGATGCTGCCGAAAAGTATGTGGGCGGCGATTGGGATGCAGTGCGGGGGCTTTTGGGGGGTAAAGGTGCTAACCTGGCCGATATGACGCGGTTGGGTGTGCCGGTTCCGCCGGGATTTACCGTCACCACCGAAGCCTGCAATGCCTATCTGGCAGCCGGCGGCAAATTCCCGGAAGGGATGTGGGAGCAAATGCTGGATGCTCTCAAAGAGGTTGAACGGCTGACAGGAAAGAAGTTCGGTGGTAGCGATAATCCCCTTTTGGTTTCGTGCCGTTCTGGGGCAAAGTTTTCCATGCCGGGTATGATGGACACGGTGCTCAATATTGGCTTGAACGATGAAACTGCCAAAGCCATGATTCGTTTGACCAATAATGAGCGCTTTGTTTATGACTCGTTCCGCCGGTTAATTCAAATGTTTGGCGCGGTAGTTTTGGGTATGCCGGATGAGGCATTTGAGGATGTTTTGGAAGAGTATAAGCGCGAGAAAGGTGCCAAACTGGATACCGACCTGACCGCAGAAGACCTGAAAGAGCTGACCGAAATCTTCAAGGGCGTTGTGCGCAAAGAACTGGGTTTTGACTTCCCCATGGATCCGTTCGAACAATTGAAACTGGCGACTGAGGCGGTCTTCAAGTCGTGGAATGGTAAACGGGCGGTGGATTATCGCCGCGCTACCAATATCCCCGATGATCTCGGCACGGCGGTCAATATTGTGACCATGGTTTTCGGCAACATGGGTAATGACTCGGGTACCGGGGTGGCCTTCACCCGCAACCCGGCTACCGGTGAAAAGAAGCTGTATGGTGACTACCTGCTCAACGCTCAGGGCGAAGATGTGGTTGCCGGTATTCGCAATACCGAAAAGATTGAGAATTTGGAACGGGACATGCCCGAATGCTACCGGGAGTTCCTCCAAATCTGTGACAAATTGGAACGCCATTACCGCGATATGCAGGATATGGAGTTCACTATTGAGCGCGGCAAATTGTGGATGCTGCAAACCCGCAACGGCAAGCGGACTGCCAAGGCGGCGGTCAAGATCGCCGTTGATATGGCTAACGAGGGTATTATTACCCGTGAAGAAGCTGTCAAACGGGTCAGCCCTGAAAATGTGGATACCCTGCTCCACCCCCAATTTGACCCTGAAACG
Organism: Anaerolineaceae bacterium; assembly: GCA_003448875.1. Taxonomy (GTDB): domain Bacteria; phylum Chloroflexota; class Anaerolineae; order Anaerolineales; family Anaerolineaceae; genus Bellilinea. The sequence goes on along the minus strand of DLXG01000213.1, from coordinate 1,103 downwards.
ATCAAGAAAGCCAAAGCCGATGGGCGTTTCTTTGCCAGTGGTGTGAATGCCTCTCCCGGGGCGGCGGTTGGGCAGGTCTACTTTGATGCCGATACCGCCGAAAAGATGAACAAAGAATACCATCAGGATGTCATCATGGTGCGTCCCTTCACCAAGCCGGATGATGTGCACGGTATGCTGGCAGCCAAAGGTATTCTCACCAGTGAAGGCGGTGCCACTTCTCATGCTGCGGTAGTAGCCCGACAGTTCGGTGTGCCCTGTGTAGTGGGCGCGGCGAGCGTGCGGATTGATCTGGATAAACGCCAGATGGAAGTGGACGGCAAAGTGGTCAAAGAAGGGGAGTGGATTTCGCTGGACGGCGGCACCGGTGAAGTATTTCTCGGTAAATTGCCGATGACTTCCCCCTCTCTGGAAGAACAAACTGATCTGTTAACCCTGTTGGATTGGGCAGATGAAATTTGCGCCCGCCCCGGCATTCGCAAGAGCGTTAACGGCTCACCGACCACCGGTTTGCAGGTGTGGGCAAACGCTGACTACCCCAAGGATGCTCAGCGCGCCCGAGCCTACGGCGCGAAGGGAATTGGCTTGTGCCGGACTGAGCACATGTTCTTTGAGCAGGAACGCCTGCCGATTGTCCAGCGCATGATTCTTGCCAAGACCTCAGAAGAACGCAAAGCCGCATTGGATGAACTGCTGCCCTTCCAGCGGGCGGACTTTGAAGGTTTGTTCACTGCCATGGACGGCTACCCGGTCATTATCCGCCTGATTGATCCGCCTCTGCACGAGTTCTTACCGGCTGCCAAAGAACTGGAAGAACAAATCATTACCAAGCGGATTGAAGCCCTGGCCGGCTATGTGTTGGGCAAGGGTGAACCGAAGGAAGTTGTAGAACTGGAAAAGATGCTGCAGGCTGTTGAAGCCATGCACGAGAGCAACCCGATGATGGGCCTGCGTGGTGTGCGTTTGAGCATTGTCATGCCCGAAATTGTCGAAATGCAGGTGCGCGCCATTTTTGAAGCGGCTGCCAATGTAACTCTCAAAGGTGTGCATGCCAAACCTGAGGTGATGATCCCGCTCACCGGTCATGTAAACGAGTTGAAGGT
>DLXG01000241.1:8290-12396 GCA_003448875.1 Anaerolineaceae bacterium | reverse complement strand
CAACGTTTTGGATTGCTGCTGGCCATGTTGAGCCGCCTGGGAATCTTGCCGGACCCTTCGGCGGAAGTGGAGGATGCTGTCCGCGCAATGCGAAATCAGCAGCAGAGCTTGATGGCAGACGTAGCGGTGAGGGGTAACCCGGCCAAACGGCTGGCCGGCCAGCTGATCAACCGCTGGGTGGTGGTAATGGGGTCGGGGCTGCTTGCGCCGGTTGCGCGGCGTTGGAAGGGTCAAATCAGTGAGATTGCCAAAACGTGGGCGCAGTTTGAGTTTTTACCTGAAGCCGACCATAACACGGTAGCAGGGGTGGAAAATCCCGCCGAAATGCTTAGTCAGACCATGATCATCTTTTTACGGGCTTCACTGGATCATCCCCAAAATCTGCTGCGGAACGACCTGACCCGTCAAACTTTCATGCTGGCCGGTTTGGGCACAGATTATTTTGAAGCCAAAGGAGAAACCCGTCTGGCCCAGATGTGGACCACCCTGCATTTTGGAGATTACGTCGCTTATTATCTGGCCATGGCTTACGGAGTGGACCCAACCCCTGTACCAGCCATCGAATCGTTGAAACTGGCTCTGAAACACGCCCGCCTTCAACAGTAATTCTTGTTGATTCAACTTCGTACACTTGTTTAATGAAGCTGGATAAGCGTCTGCTTGGGTTATTAAGGGCGGAACGCTGGCTGCTGATACTGATTGCTGCGATCAGTCTTGGCGGGGCAATCCTGATCATTCTGCAAGCCCGTTTATTGAGCGGGATATTGAACGCCGTGTTTTTAGAAGGTGCCGGGCTGAAGGCGGTTGTACCCCTGCTCGGCGCGTTGCTGGTGATTGGGGTATTGCGGGCAACTACCACAGGGGGAGTAGAGGTGTTCTCCGGCTGGCTGGCCGTCAGGATTAAACACAAACTCCGCCAGATGTTGCTCGAAAGACTGCTGGCTGCCGGGCCAGCCTGTATTCAACAAGAAAACAGCGGGGAATTAACCAACACCTTTATCAATGGGGTGGAAGCACTGGATGCGTACTACTCGCAGTACCTGCCTCAATTGGTCATATCGGCAATCGTTCCCTTTGCGGTTCTGCTGGCTGTTTTCCCGCTGGATTGGCTTTCTGGACTGGTTTTCTTGTTGACCGCTCCGCTGATTCCGTTTTTTATGATATTGGTCGGGAAAGGCTCGGAAAGCATCACCCGGCGACAATATCAAAGCCTCAGCCGGATGAGCGCGTTCTTTCTGGATACCTTACAGGGCTTGAGAGAGCTCAAGCAATGGAACCGCTCAAAGGATCATGCCCAACGGATTTCCAAAGCCGCCGAGGATTACCGCCGCACCACGATGAGTGTGCTGAGGGTCACTTTTTTATCGGCGCTGGTGTTGGAACTGGTAGCCACTATCAGCACGGCGGTGGTGGCGGTTCAGATTGGGCTGCGTTTATTGTATGGTTTGATGGACTTTCAACAGGCCTTTGTGATTTTGCTGCTCGCGCCAGAGTTTTATCAGCCGCTGCGTTTACTGGGCCAGCGTTTTCACGCCGGCATGAGCGGGGTGAGTGCCGCAGACCGAATTTTTGCTCTGATGGAAACAATATCACCATCAACCTCTTCACCGCTCGCCAGCGCGCCGTCGTTCAAGGCCGGAGATGTCATTCGTTTCGAAAACGTGTGTCTTCAATTTCAGAACCGGGAAATGCCAGCGTTGAAAGATATCCATTTTGAATTAAAGCATGGCGAGATGCTGGCACTGGTTGGCAGCAGCGGCAGCGGCAAGACGACGATTGCGAATCTGCTGATGGGTTTCATTCAACCCCAAGAAGGGAAAATCTGGATCAATCATCGCCTATTGAACGAGATTGACCTGACAAGCTGGCGCAAACAGATCGCCTGGGTGGGACAGCGTCCTTATATTTTGCATGGTACGCTCCGCGAAAACCTGTTGTTGGCAATGCCGGCTGCCGGTACAGGGGAATTGGAGCAGGCAATTTCACTGGCTCACCTCAACGAATTAATTGCGGCTTTACCGCAGGGGGTAGATACCGTATTGGGCGAAGGGGGAGCAAAACTGAGCAGTGGAGAAGCTCAACGGCTGGCGCTGGCTCGCGCTTTTTTGAAGAATGCTCCGATTGTGATTCTGGATGAGCCGACCGCTCATCTGGACGCTTCGTTGGAAAGAGTGTTGGAAGAGAGCATCGTTCATTTATGCGCGGGTCGAACGGTGTTGATGATTGCCCACCGGCTGCCAACCGTCATGCGGGCAAACCGCATTCTGGTTTTACAGGATGGTCAGATTGTGGAACAGGGAACCCATGCCGAATTGATTAACCTCAATGGTTATTATGCCGGCCTTGTGCAGGGATATGGGGGTAGAGCATGAGAATCATCTGGCGTTTGCTGGCATTCTTACGACCATTTTGGGGCTGGGTTGTCCTGTCGGTTATATTGAGTGCGGCCACCTTTTTTGCAGGGATTGGCTTGTTGGGCACATCCGCCGATTTAATTGCACGGGCGGCCTTGCAACCCGGCATTGCGGCCTTGCAGGTTTCGATTGTTGGGGTGCGTTTCTTTGGAATTTCACGGGCGGTGCTGCGCTACCTCGAACGATTGGTGTCTCATTCGGTTAACTTTCGACTGCTGGCCCAACTGCGGGTGTGGTTTTATAAGCGGCTGGAGCCCCTCTCGCCGGCCCGCTTGCAGGATTATCGCAGCGGAGATGTCCTCCAACGAGCGATTGGGGATATCGAAACACTGGAAAACTTTTATGTTCGGGTACTTGCTCCGCCGTTGAGCGCCATTTTGATTACAGCAGGTATGGGGTGGTTTGTGGGTCAGGTTGACTGGCGGCTGGGCTTGGTGTTGGCAGGAGGGCTGCTGGCCGGCGGAGCGGGGATCTCTTTGCTGGCATTTTGGATTGGACAGAAAGCTGGCGCCGCTTATGTACAGGATAGAGCACAATTGAATGCCGAAATGGTGAGTGTAATTCAAGGAATCACGGATTTGGTTGCGTATAGCCAGGAATTGATCGTCAAACAGAGAGTAGAGCACCTGCTTGAAGTGACTTCACGGTCTCAACGGCGATTGGTCTTGGGAAATGGTTTGGTCAACGGCTTGATGGTTGCCCTGACCAACCTGACGCTTGTGCTGGTGTTGTGGTTCGCCATTCCGCTGGTTGAAGGGGGGGCCTTGGAAGGTTACCGTCTGGCCGTTTTGGCTGTACTCACACTGGCTAGTTTTGAGGCGGTTAATTCACTCCCGCAAGCAGCCCAATTGTTGAGGGGAAACGTGGAATCGGCCGCGCGGCTGTTTGAATTGAGCGATCAAACCCCTGCCGTGGTTGAGCCTGTCTGTCCGGTGAAAGTACCAGAAAGTCAAACTCCACGTCTTAGCATTAATCACCTGACTTTCCGTTATGCTGACCGGTCAATGCCAACGCTGAATGATATTAGTTTATCCCTCACACCACCAAAGAAGATTGCCATTGTCGGGGAAAGCGGAGCTGGCAAGTCCACCATCATTCAACTTCTGTTGCGCTATTGGGAGTATGAAAAGGGGGAAATCCTTTTGAACGGTGTTGATTACAAGAATCTTGACTCAAGAGACATCCGCCGGTTTTTTGGTGTCGTTTCTGCAACGCCATATCTGTTTAGCGCCACCCTCCGCCAGAACTTATTAATCGCCCGTCCAGATGCCGATAAGCAACAACTTTTGACAATTATCGAGAGGGTTGGTTTGAAGAATTGGTTGGATTCTTTACCCAATGGGTTGGACACATGGGTGGGGGAACACGGTAAATTGATGAGCGGGGGTGAGCGTCAGCGGCTGGCAGCAGGACGCGCCCTCCTGAGCAATGCGCCATTCATTTTGTTGGATGAGCCAACCAGCGGTCTGGACTCCTTAAGTGAACTTCAATTAATGCAAACCCTATTCAACCTTTTCCGAGAGCGGAGTATATTGTGGGTCACTCATCGGTTGATAGATATGGAGCAAATGGATGAAATCATCGTGCTGCAGGCTGGACAGGTAATTGAACGTGGAAAACACAACCGCCTGCTGGCGGCAGGCGGTATCTATGCAGGCTTGTGGCAGGGGCAGCAGCGGATTTTTTGGGATG
>DLXG01000241.1:0-7961 GCA_003448875.1 Anaerolineaceae bacterium | reverse complement strand
GAATGCCAGCCCTCAATTACTGGTTTAAGGCTGACATCATCGAAACCCGTAAGGCAATCCGGTAAATCTCCTTCAACGCCGAAACAACTTCAGGCGGTTGTTGTTCTTCGCTCTGGGCAATCAGGGCCGAGAGCATTTGAACGAACTCAGGGGTGACCATTTCGGATTTTTCCTGCATCAATTTCATGCGCTCATCATAATTTGGCGCTTCGAGCAATTGTTCAATCAATGCTAATTCGGGCGGAGGTGCAGAAGCCTGTTCGAGCACACCGTTGACTTTCTGCAGTTTGGCAATTCGTTCGAGATCGCCATTGGAACGGGCGGCGTTCAACTCTTCCTGCAAGACCTCGACGAAATACGCATCCAATTCACCCAGGTGCTCCTGCGTGGCAGTTTCAACATTCTCAGCCGCCAGAATCTGGTTCAGCAATTTACGGCTGTCTTCCAGCTGCAGTTGGATCTGTTCGTCAATTTTGCGGGTAAATTCGAGCAATTTTTGACGCAGGTTTTCCAGCCGTGTTTTTTCTTCTCCGCTGGCCTGTTCAATCCGTTCCGCCAGCATCTGGAAGAAGGGGTAATCCATCCCGTTACGGGTCATTGAAACGATGGTGCTTAACTTAACATCACTGTCAGCGGTTTGAAGAACCAGGTCGAGCAGTTTTTGACGGGTAAAGCCTTCCTTGGCGGCTTCTTGCAGCATTTGAACCGCTTGTTGCGCCTCCTCCGACTGGCTTTTAATTTCCTTGCCGACGGCGGTATTATCCAATAACTCTTTCTGGATGGCGGCCAGTACTCTTGCACCGCGCTCATCGCCTTGAGACAACGCGCTTTCAATCAGGCGGGTAAGGAGTGAGAACATGCTGGCATCAATCAGGGCTTCTTCCTGCTTGATAATTTCCAAACGCGATTCGGCCTGAGGGGTTGAGAGAATTCTTTGGAGCAGGTTCAAACGCTTTTGCTGATCATCAATCATCTGACGGGTGATTCCATCTGCTTCCAGCACGCGTTCAATCAGGGTTTGGAAAGTGAGCATCGTTTGAGGGCGAAGCAGGTAGGCTTTGCGCTTTTCTGGGGGCAGCTTATTCATGACCTGATTGAGCAATGGCCCAATCAATTTTTCCTGCTCATTGGCGGGTAAGCCCAATTCAGAGGGGACGAATGTGAGCAGAAGTTCCTTGTCGGGGTCGTGATAAACGATGGGTGTGCCCAACATCCCTTCGTAGCCGCAGGAGGAGCAATGAATTACATTTACCTGTCCACTTAACAACCGTTGTTTGGCCTGTGGGTTGACGTTCAAATCGAACAACTGCTCAACTTCTGCAACTACGGGGGCTTTACAGCGGGGGCATTGAGTTTGAATTTTTGCCATGCGAATTCTCTCACCTTCTATACGGAAATAATCTTAAAAATCAGGGGCGGGGTAAACCGCCCCCCAGCAATCCTAGAACTAAACGAGCCGCTTCATTATACCACTTTCGGCGGCGGAGATGTTTCTTCGATGCGCGGCAGCGAAAAACAAATTCTAGCCCCTTTTCCGCTCTCGGTGTCTACCCAAATTTTTCCGCCGTGTGCTTCGACAATCGCTTTGGTCAGATAGAGACCCAAACCAGCACCTTTAGTCTGGCGCATGGCTTCGGGAGAGCGGTAGAAACGGTCAAACACATGCGGAATATCATCCGGAGCGATGCCAGGCCCCTGATCACTGACACAAACGATAACGATATCCGGTCTAACCTGCCCGCTGATGCGAATTTCACCTTCGAGGGCATATTTGATGGCGTTGGAGATCAAGTTTGCCAGCACCTGTCTCAGGCGATTTTCATCTGCCAGAATTACCGGAAAATCGTCTGGAAAGTCGGTCAGGATGGTGTGACGGGTTGTCTGGATCTGCATTCGTTCGGCGGTACGGCGGGCCAGATCCGGCAGATTGACATCGGAAAGTTTGAGCGCCAGCCCGCCTGCCTGCAAGCGAGAGGCATCCAACAGATTTTCAACCAGCAAGTCTAACCGGTCGGCCTCTTCCTCGATAATTGCGAGGCTCTCATTAACAATTTCTCGATCCCAGCGGGCATCTTCACGGCGCAGAGTACTGACGTAGCCCTTGATTAACGCAAGAGGTGTTTTGAGTTCATGTGAAATGATGGATATAAAGGTGCTTTTCAGTTCTTCGGCCTGACGGAAGTGAGTAATATCGCGCAGGGTGGCGATGATATTCAATAAAACCCCATCGGAGATCAATGGAGCATAAGTAACACCGACCGGCAGAGGCGGCAAGGAATCGCCGCGGATGAGATCACCTTCTACATATAAGTGGGCATGCGCTGTCAACGGCCAGCCGCCCGCTACTGCCTGTTCAAGAGTCATGTCGCGCGGGGGTTTTGCCCAGCGAATGATTTCTTCGTGAGGTCTGCCTTGAATTTTTTCAAGGGGGCGGTTCAAGAGTCTGGCAGCAGCGGGGTTGCTGCGATCAATTTTTAAATCCGGCGCAAGGATAAGAATACCGTCGGCAACCGAATCCAGTAAGGCATTCAAACGCTGGTTGGTGCGTTCAGATTGGGTATATAACTGGGCGTTCTGCACGGCGATGGCAGCCTGATCGGCAAAACTCCGCAACAGAGCGCGGTCGTTGGCAGAAAAATTATCGGGGTAAGAACGGAAGATGAATATTACCCCTACCACCGTCTGGCGGGCAACCAGCGGTAAGACAACTCCATTTAACAACCCCATACTGGCCATGCGTGCCAGTTCGCGCAGGCGCCGGTTGATTTCAAGCAGTTCAAATTCATCCGGGGGGGTATCTTCGGTGATCTGGTCGAGATAGGGGGCAAGGTAACGCAGGAAAAGGGGCGGTAAGCCGTGAGAGACCGGCACCGTCCAGCTCCCCCGTTTATCCCGCAAGGCGATCAACCCGGCCTGGCCGGCCAGCATTTCAATGGAAATTGCCAGGATGCGGCCGAGCAATTTCTCCAGATCGAGTTCCTGAGTAAGGGCGCGGGAAATTTCCAGCAGATAGTCACGTTGACGGACACGAAAGTCAGGCAGCAGCATCAAAATATCCTGTTAACAAGGCTGGAGCACGGCCTGACGAACCGGCAGGATTTCCTGCTCTGCCTGTGCGATGGCCTGTTCCAGAATAGTCAACCCCTCTTCCAATTCGGCGGTACTTACGCTGAGCGGTGGGGAAATGCGGATGACATTTCGGCCTGCCCCAAGGGTTAACAGCCCTTTCTCAAAGGCTAAATCCACAATGCGATCCCGCAAATCATCGGCATGTTGCTTGGTTTGACGGTCGTAGACGAACTCGATGCCGATCATCAGGCCGATACCACGCACCTCGCCGATGGTGGGGTGTCGTTCTTGCATGGCGCGCAGTTTTTCCATTGCAAAGGCGCCGGCGCGGCTAGCATTTTCAAGCAATTCATTCTCAATTACTTCCAACGTGGCAAGTGCTGCTGCGCAGGAAAGGGGATTACCACCATAGGTGTTGCCGTGTGAGCCTTTCGGCCAGGTAACGATGGATTTGCGGGCAACCATCAGTCCCAGCGGCATACCCGAGGCAATCCCTTTGGCGACACAAAAGATGTCCGGTTCGACGCCAAAATGTTCAATTGCCCACCACTTGCCCGTCCGCCCAACACCAGATTGAACCTCATCAGCAATGAGCAGGATACCGTGGCGGTCGCACAGGCGGCGCAGAGCGGGGAAGAAGCCGGGAGTTGGGACGATATAGCCGCCTTCCCCTTGAATCGGTTCAACCAGAATGCCGGCAACAGCATCGGCTGGCAGGATGCGGCCTAATATTTCCTCTTCAATGTACCGCACTACCGTTTCGCCGTAATCCTCGCCGGGGCGGCTTGCCAGAATGGGGCGGTAAGGATCAGGGAACGGAACGTGAACAACCCCGTTCATCAGCGGGAAAAAACCACGGTGGTAGGAGGCCTTGCTGGCAGTAAAGGTAACTGCCCCCATCGTCCGTCCGTGAAAGCCGCCTAAAAAGCCGATGAATTCCGTCCGCTTGGTGGTGTAGCGGGCCAGTTTGATGGCAGCCTCAATACTCTCCGTTCCGGAATTGGTCATGAAACTGACGGCATCTTCTTCAAATGGGGCAATTTCATTGATTTTTTCGGCCAGTTCAATCCACTTCTGATGATAGAAATCCGAAGAGATGTGGATGAATTTTTCGGCCTGCTCCTGGATGGCTTTGACCACTTTGGGGTGAGAATGACCGGTAGAAACAACAGCTATTCCTGCCGAAAAATCTAAGAAGCGGTTACCATCCACGTCCCAAACTTCAACACCCCGTCCATGGTCCATGACGAACGGATAACCCCGCGGGTACGATGGCGAAATGACAGCATGATCGCGCTCGATCCACTTCCGTGCTCGGGGTCCGGGTAGGTTTTTGATCGGCATAAATCCTCCATTCTTTATTAATTTTGCTATTTGGGGAAATTTAGTGGATAACGTAATTATTTTGAGAAAAACTTATTTGAGAAGATTATAGCAAATCAACTCAGATGGCGACTCTCCCTGTCCATAGGTAATTCGGTCAACCTGAAAAAGTATCGCTTCAGGACGCGGGGTTACCACAGGATTGGAAAAAAGCGGATAGGCCGTTACGGGTCAACGCCGCTTTCGGCCAAGGCCAGCGCACCAACCAGTCCGGCATTATCCCCCAGTTGGGCAGTCGTGATGGTGAGGTCCTTGAGATAGGCCCGGTCCATGATTCGCTCCAAAATAGCCGAGCGCAGCGGGTCAATCAACAATGGCCCAGCAGTGGAAACACCGCCGCCAAGGATAACTATGGAAGGATTGAATAAATGCAAAAAATCGGCAAGCGCATAACCAATGTATGTCCCGGCGCGCTGCATTGCGCGTAAGGCTAGTTCATCACCCTGTCGGGCGGCTTCGGCTACATCCTTTGCGCTGATGCCCGTTTTCCCTTGAAGGGTTGATGGAAATCCCAGAGATATTTTTTCCTGCACCCAGCGGGCGATGGCAGTGCCGGAAGCCACTGCTTCTAAATGGCCGCGTTGACCGCAGCTGCAAGAAGGGCCTTCCGGGATGATGGTGATATGGCCAAATTCGGCTGCCAGACCGCGTGGCCCGACCAGCATCTGGTCGTTGATGATCACACCACCGCCAATACCCGTGCTGATGGTAAGGTAAAGGACATGGTGATGTCCTTGCCCGGCGCCATACCGCCATTCCCCCAACGCTGCCAGATTGGCATCATTGCCGATCAAGATCGGAACTGAAAAATGCTCTGCCAGCAACTGGCGGATGGGGTAGTTAACCCAGCCGGGAATGTTGTTGGCATCAATGATCGTGCCGTTTTCCGCATCAATAAAGCCGGGTACAGCCACACAAATGGCCCGGACATCATGGGTATCAGCCCAAACCTCTTTAATCAGGTTGATTAATCGTTCCAGAGGTGTCTGGTCTTTATCGCGCGTGCGGATTTTACGAACTTGCAGCGGATTAATGTTTCCTCTCGAAAACAAGGCAACCCGTATCTGAGTGCCGCCAATATCTGCTACAATATAGTTATCCATGTCACAAATTATATCAGAAGACTATCACAAAATTTGACTGATCAACCTCAAGTGTGTTGACGCTGAGTCGAAACAAGATTATAAATAAGTGTGGTATGCAGCCCGAAAAGATGCCCGGAATTCAACGCTTCTTTCAAAATGTCAGGCAGGAATTGCGCTGGCTGGCACCGGGTATTGGGGTAAAACGGTGGCTGATTCCATTACTGATCGGAACTACACTGGTCGCGTTAGGCTTAACCATGGTGGCGCTGGATATTTATCGGAATGCGCCAGAAACATTGCAGCCGATCTTAACGTTGCTCTCCCTGCAAGGGCTTGACCGTGGTTTACGAGTGATTATTTTCTCCCTGGTGGGAGTTATTCTGATTTTATATAGCGTTATTGGCTTCAACCGCTCTTTGTTGAAGCCCTTTATGCGGCCGGATAAGCCGATTGTAGATACCGTGAGCAATTACCGCCGCAAGGAAAAGGGCCCGCGGGTGGTGGTGATAGGCGGTGGGACCGGCCTGTCTTCCCTGCTGCGTGGGTTGAAGGAATACACCCACAACTTAACCGCCATTGTTACGGTTGCTGATGACGGCGGTTCTTCGGGTGCTTTACGGCGTAGTTTAGGCATTCTACCTCCGGGTGATATTCGCAACTGTCTGGCAGCCCTTTCCGATGATGAGGACTTGCTGACCCAAATTTTCCAGTACCGCTTCAGTGAAGCGGCGGGGGTAAACGGTCACAGTTTGGGCAATCTGTTCATTTCGGCGCTGGCCGACATCACCGGCAGTTTTGAGCAGGCTGTAGCCGAATCTGGCCGGGTTCTGGCGGTGCGGGGTAGAGTGATGCCATCCACCCTGCATGATGTGCGCCTGGTTGCAGATCTGGTTGACCCCTCGACCCAAAAGGACGTTCGTGTACGCGGGGAAAGCAATATTCCCACTACCCCCGGCAGAGTTAAACGAGTCTGGCTTGAACCTTCTAACCCCAAGGCATACCCGATGGCTATTCAGGCCATTCTCAATGCGGAGTTAATCGTCATTGGGCCGGGCAGCCTGTTTACCAGCATTCTGCCCAATCTTTTAGTGCCGGATATTGCCGCAGCGGTCAATGCCAGCCGGGCGTATAAGTTTTATGTTTGCAACGTGGCTACTCAACCCGGCGAAACGGATCATTTTGACTGCCTCGATCATGTTCAGGCTATTGAAAAACACCTTGGTGGCAGGATCTTCGATCTGGTGATTTGCAATAACCGGGTCAGTGAGCAGTTGCCTGAAAAAGTTGAGCCGGTACTGCCAAACGAACGTTTGAGCGAGCAATACTCAATCTACTGTGCTGATTTGCTGGACGAAGTCCAGCCCTGGCGGCATGATTCAAAGAAGCTTGCCAGGGTCGTTATGGACCTGTTCTATGATCGGACCGGTCCCCTATTCCAACGTGATGAAGAGCCGCTCCTGAGCGAAAAAAGCGAGGTGAGAGGCTGATCCAATTCTTTTCTACAAAACAGGAGGTTTAGCATGACAGTCAAAGTTGGTATCAATGGTTTTGGGCGGATTGGCCGCCAGGTCTTAAAAGCCATCATGGAATACTATCCCAATGAACTGGAAGTGGTGGCAGTAAATGATTTGTTTGACCCGCAACAGAATGCCCATTTGTTCAAATATGACTCGAACTACGGGATTTACCCGGGCAAGGTTGAGGTGGTCGGAAGTGACATTGTCATTGACGGCAAAGCCGTAAAGACCTTTGCAGAAAAAGACCCTGCCAAACTGCCGTGGAAAGACCTGGGTGTCCAAATTGTGATTGAATCGACCGGTGTCTTTACCGACGCAGTCGGCGATCCTGCCAAGGGCAAACCCGGCGCGCGGGTTCACATTGATGCTGGCGGCGCAAAGAAGGTCATCATCAGCGCTCCCGCGAAGAACGAGGATATTACCATTGTGCTGGGTGTAAATGATGACAAATATGACCCTGCCAAGCATCATGTGGTTTCCAATGCCTCCTGCACGACGAACTGTCTTGCTCCGGCTGCCAAAGTTGTCCACGAAAATTTGGGCATTATTTCGGCTGTGATGACGACCATTCACTCATACACCAATGATCAGGTCATTCTGGATCAGGGACACAAGAAAGAAATGCGCCGATCCCGGGCAGCCGGCTTGAACATCATCCCCACCACTACCGGGGCAGCCAAAGCAGTGGCACTGGTCATTCCCGAGCTGAAGGGTAAATTCGATGGTTATGCCTTGCGCGTACCCACGCCGACCGTTTCCATCGTTGATTTTGTGGCTACGGTTGAAAAATCTACCACCAAAGATGAACTGAATGCCATGTTCATCGAAGCCGCCAACGGCAAATTGAAAGGAATTCTGGGTGTGACCACCGGTTCGTATGGCGACCCGCTGGTTTCGATGGATTTCA
>DLXG01000028.1 GCA_003448875.1 Anaerolineaceae bacterium | reverse complement strand
TTAAGTCATTCCATAGAAAAATTACCCGGAACGGGTTGGAAGTTTGAGTTGATTGTAGATGGAGGAAATTGCGGGGGTGTATTGCTGCATGTTTCAACCCGGCTTGGACTTACACGGTATATTAATGACCCCAAAATTGTTATCAATCGGTCTGCCCAAATCTGGCAGGATTGGTTTTCACGAATACCCAAAATTTCCACACAAGATAGAAAATATCATATTGCATGGTGGGTCTTAAGGGCTGGTTTGGTTTCCACCCGATTTTATTTGAGCCGTGAAGTGCTGGTTTCATCAAAAAAACACTCGACAACGATATGGCAATCGGATGCCTGTTTGTATGCGATGGCCTATCGTCACATTGATCGCAAACTTGCTCAAGATCAATTGCGTATATTTTTTGACCATCAGGCTCCAAATGGAATGATCCCCGATGGTATTTACGAGAACGGGGTGATTATCAAACGGGAACAATCCAGTGAGGCTGACTGGGCACGTCCGCCATTGCTGGCATGGGCAGTTTGGAAATTGTATGAACGGGATGGTGATCTCGAATTTCTCAATGAGATTTATGATGGATTATCCCGCTGGTTGACATGGTGGATAAACCTAACTGAACAGGGTATAAGCCTTCATACATCTACAAACCATTCTCTATTCGCGGAAGATATGGATGACCCGGTCATTTTGGAAGAAATGCCGGGTAATATATCCCCTGAATTGAATGTGTTTTTATATTTACAATTCGATTGCATGGCAAAAATTTCTCAGGTTTTAGGGGAAAACGAAGATGCGCGGTACTGGAAAGAGCAGGCCCGGCGTGTTCTTCTACAAATTCAAAGCAACGACGAAGCAGGTAAAGGCGGTCTTTTCTGGATTCAACAACAGGGCAAACCGGTGTGTGTTCCAACACCGCTTAGTTTGATCGGCTTGTTATGCGGCGATTGTGAAGCAGAAACCACAAAAAAAATGGTGGAACACCTGTCTGATGAAGACGGTGTTTGGAAAAACTTTCCGCTGCCGACCATTCTACTTGGTAATGAGAATCGTGATCCCCAAAAGTTGTGGCGTAGTCCGGAATGGCTAGGTGTGTTTTACATTCTTTTGGAAGGGCTTGACCGGTGCAATTTATCTGAAACAGGAAATACCCTTTGCCGGCAATTGTTGGACTTGCTGAACGACCGTTTCCCTGATGACCTGAAAACCCTCCATGCACCGATTTATGGTTGGGCAGCGGCATTATATATTGAACTGGCGGTTCGGGCAGCCCAGAGTCTTGCTGATTGATCTTACTTGACCTGACATTTGTGACAATCCAACTGATCGCCTGTTGGATCGGGGGTCGGCGTGGGACGCAAGTCGCGGTAGCCTAATTCAATCATCCACTGACATAAAATGGGTGGGCCATACCGATCCGGGCTGGGGCCTCCGTAACCCGGCGGCAGACCAGAAAATCCTTTGAAATATCCATAATCACCAATCAATTGCTGAACTGCCGCCGGAGATAAATCCCGATCTCCAATGGCAATGGCATGAATGTGGATGGGCGAGCCGGGGTACAATTCGTCCAGATCCCGCAGCCAGGCGGCAAATCCAGCAACGCGCAAAGCATTTATCAGCGGCGGTATTTCATCCCATAGTATTGTATAGGTATGTATTCGCATCACCGAAAGATCAACAGCACCGCCGCCAGCATGAGTTCCGAAACTGGCATCTACCTGTTGGGTATATGACCCCTGCGTGATAGCGTAACCGAGGATATCAATTTCACCCTGATAAAGTTCAGCGGCGTGTTTGAGCATCGAATAGGTGCGCTGGTTTAACAGGACTCCATTGACCGTAAGAATACTGTAATCATCTTCTGGTTTCTGGCAACCAACCAGTTCTGAGAAGGCAGTGGGGGTCGGTGTTTTGGCAGGATTGGGAGTATCAGTGGGAGGGGTAATTTGGGTTGAGGTTATGGTTAATGTTGAGGTTGATGATGGGAAGACAGAAGTATCTATGATTGTGTGCTGGGGAGAAATTTGTGGTTGAAACACGGGGCTGACACAGCCGGTTAAGAAAAAAAGAATAATTGAGATAAAAAGAATTGTTCGGAAGGTTCTAACTAGCATCGAGGTTTGTTGGGGAGAAATGGGTTTGATTAATCTGATTAATCAAAAACGCGGAGGATTATCTTAATCGCCTCCGCGCCCGTCATTCGGAAATGGAGAGGTTGAAAACTAACCGCCGGTGGCTATCTGGTCATCCAGCAGAATTTGAATAGTTTCCTCATCCAGATCCAGTACGATCGGAAGGACGGGCGTGGTTTGGGTTTGTTCCACATTTTGATTTTGTTTTGCTTCTTGTTCTTCGATGGGGTTCATCAGCGTACCTCCATAAAATAATTGTAATTATCCTAACAGCCTTATGGGATCGAGTCAAGGATGGTTTTCAAGTTGTATTATCCAGCAATTGCCGGGCCTGGAGAATCTGGTTTCTGGCCGAAGTGCTGGAAGTTCCGCCGTACTGCGAGCGCCGCTCAATCGCTCTATGGGGATCAAGCAGGTCGCTAAATTTTTCTGGAAGTGATGGATGAATCTTCATAAGACGGTCTGGCTTTGTTTGGGAGATGGTGATTCCCTGATCAAGGCATTCCCGAATCAGTTCACCCACCAGCCGGTGGGCTTTTCTGAAAGGAATGCCTTGCAAAACCAGAAAGTCAGCAATTTCGGTTGCCAGCACAGCGGTATCTACACTTGCGGAAATTTGTTGGGATTTAATAGTTAAGTTTTGCAGAATACCCGAAATTACCGGCAGGGTCAAATTCAGCGTATCGAACGCTGCAAAAACAGCGGGTTTATCCTCCTGTAAATCCTTATCATAGGCAGAAGGCAAATTTTTAAGAACGCTCAAGAAGCCGGTCAAAAGACCAATGGTGGTGCCTGCTTTGGCGCGGGTGAGTTCCAGCATATCGGGATTTTTCTTTTGAGGCATGATGGATGAACCGGTGGTGTATGCGTCCGGTAAATCCAAAAAGCCAAACTCGGTTGTGGAAAAGAGGATGAGCGCTTCGGCTAAGCGGGAGAGATGGACAGAGAGAAGAGAGGCAAAGAAGAGAAATGATGCGGCTGCATCCCGATTGGAGACCGAATCAATGCTGTTGGGGGAGGG
>DLXG01000087.1 GCA_003448875.1 Anaerolineaceae bacterium | reverse complement strand
TACGCTCGGCCCGTGGAGTGAAATGCGGCAGGGGCTGCTGGACGGCAAGTATGACCTGCTGATGGGGATGGTGCCGACCGCGGAGCGGGAGAAAGACTACGATTTCAGTATCCCTTATACCTACATCACTTTTGACCTTTTCGTTCCGCAAAATTCAAATGTCCGTTCACTGCAGGACCTTGAAGATAAAGCCGTGGTAGTGCAAGCCGGCGGCTTGATGCAGGAATATCTGCGCGAAACTGGCTTTGCGGGGGAAATTGTGCTGGTACAGGATATTGTGAATGCCTTACGGCTGGTCAATGAGGGAGCCTATCCGGCGGCTTTGTTGAACCGCTTGCAGGGGCAATTCTTGATCAGCGAATTGGGGTTGAGCAATGTGCGGCGGGTAGGAACGGACGTGCAATCGCGCAAGTATTGTATTGCTGTAAAGGACGGTAACAAGGAACTACTGGCGCGCTTGAATGAAGGGCTATATCTGGTCAGTTCAAGCGGCAGATTGAGCGAGATTCAGGAAGAGTGGTTTGGGGTGTACGAACAGCCCTCAACCGAGGCGTATCGGCCCTTCTTGATCGGGCTGGCAGTTGTCGGCGGGTTATTGCTGCTCAGCGCCGGATTGTCGTGGTCGCTGGGCAGGCAGGTAGAAAAGCGCACCCGCGAGTTAAAACAAAGTGAAGAAAAATACCGCCTGCTGGTGGAAAACGCCAGCGAGGGGGTGGTGGTTTCCTGCGGAGATGAACTGGTGTTTGCCAACCGCTCCGCGGCGGCTATTACCGGTTATCCCGTTCAGGAATTGATCGGCATGAAGATTGCCCAACTGATTCACCCGGACGATTTGTTGATGGTGATGGACCGCTACCAGCGCCGTTTAAGGGGTGAAGATGTGCCGGCTTATTACGCTTTCCGATTAATCAACCGCGAACGTCAGGTGCGCTGGGTTCAGATTCATGCGGTGGTGATTGAATGGGACGGCAAACCGGCCACGCTGGATATGTTTGTAGATATCAGCGAGCAGCGCCGCGCCGAAGAGCAAATCCAACAGCAGTTACGCCACATGGCCGCCCTCCGGGCGGTGGATATGGCTATTACGGCCAGCCTTGACCTTTCCACCACCCTGCGGGTAGTGCTGGAACAGGCTACCGTTCAATTAGGGGCGGATGCGGCCAGTATTTTGCTGCTGGAAGGCGACGCCGGGGAACTCATTTACGCCGCCGGGCAGGGTTTTCGGCGCCGATTGGATTCGGGGCTGCGTATTCGGCTGGGGGAGGGCTTTGCCGGACAGGCCGCTCTCAAACGGCGGACGGTGCGGGTGGCAAACCTCAACGGCGGCAGCGATAACCTGTGGACGCTGGAGCGCATCCGCGAGGAAGGCTTCATTTCTTATCTCGCGCTGCCGTTGATCTCCAAAGATCAGGTCAAAGGCGTACTGGAAATTTTCCACCGCACGGCGTGGAATGGGGATGCGGCGTGGATGAATTTTGTCGAAGCGCTGGCCGATCAGGCTGCCATTGCGATTGATAACGCCCAACTGCTTAAAAATCTCAAAACGGCCAATCAGGATCTGATTCTGGCTTACGACGATACCATTACCGGCTGGGCGCGGGCTTTAGAATTGCGTGACGGCAACACCGAGGGACATTCCCAGCGGGTGGCCGATCTGGCTGTGGAACTGGCCGCGGCGATGGGACTGCGCGGTGAGGTGTTGACTCATATCCGGCGCGGAGCAATTCTCCACGATATCGGCAAAATGGCCATCCCCGACAGCATCCTCAAGAAAAATTCCGGATTAACCGAAGAGGAATGGCAGGTGATGAAGATGCACCCGGTTTATTCCTACAACCTGCTTTCTCAAATTGAATTCCTGCGTCCGGCGATGGATATCCCCTATGCTCACCACGAACGCTGGGACGGCAGCGGCTACCCGCGCGGCTTAAAGGGGGAGGAAATCCCGCTGGCGGCGCGCATTTTTGCCGTGGTGGATGTATGGGATGCCCTGACCGATGACCGCATGTACCGCCCGGCCTGGAAGCCGGAAGAGGCGCTGGCCTATATCCGCTCGCTGAGCGGCAAACAGTTCGACCCGCAGGTGGTTGAGGCGTTTTGCGCGTTATTGGAAAAGCGCGTTCAGGCAAATGCCGGTTAATTAAGTAGCCGTGCCGGCCAGTTGATCCAGATATGCTTTGATCTGCGGCACGCCGGTCAATTTTTCGTAAAAGAAATTGTTGACCAGATTGATGACTTCGTCGCGGGCGGCTTCAGCCTGCGGCGAAAGTTCCTGTCCCGGCACCTCGTTACCCAATATACTGCGCAGTTTGAGTAGCATCCGCACGATTTCGGTTTCTTTCTCGCCCTCCAAAACATCCACTACCGTAACTATCAGGCGGTCGGTTTCTGACAGAAGGGTATGCAAAGGCAGGCTGGAACCGGCAGTGAAGGTGTCATCTATGGTGCGAATCAACGACCAGACCTGATAAAGCACGGTAGCAGGTTCATCGAATAATTCGCGCAGGTAGGCAGCCTCTTCGTATTTACCGGTCAGGCGGAAGATGTTGTACATGCGCTTGGCGGCTTTGCCGTAATTAGGCGAGGAAGTTACATATTTACGGACTTCTTTTTCCAGCGCGGCTACGTAATCGTCCAGTGCGTTGCTGTCCACCTGTTTGGCCAGTTTGGTGAAAATCGGAATGGATTCGGCATCCAGATAGACTTCCTGAAAGTAGGGGTCAAGATAGCCATCCAGCGGGGTGATCTTACCGTCCGGGGCTTCCCAGGTTACATCCAGCATGTTGCTGGCGTTGACGAGGGTCTGGTCAATCGGGTCGGCAATCACCCAATCCAGTTTGCACCAGCCGGGTTCGAGGGCAACATCATCCCAGCCGATTTCGACCGGTTCGCCCTGCACAAAGGTTTCTGCAAGCCGCCCGGTCTCGATTTCAGCCGGTGTCCAGGCGATGGGCGTACCGGCTTTATGCAGCCGTCCTTTGTGTTCCACATCCTGCGGGTAGGAGCCGAATTTGACCTCGATCAGCTGGTACGTGTCACCGCGCGCGGTGGAGCGGGCTTTTTCGCGCATGATTTTCGCCAGTACCCGGCAGGCTTCCTCACGGGTTGGGGCTTTGATGTTGACGCGCTCGAAGAAGTCGGCATCGCCGGGGTAGGATTGGATGCGGGATTGCGCCGCCGAGCCGGAGAGGGCCAGGGCCGTTTCCACCTGACCGGGCACATCCGAAAACTCAACCAGTTTGCCCACCCGGCGGAAATATTCCAGCCGTTCCGGGCTGAAATCCAGCAGGGTGATGCGATGCCCAAAAACGCCCTGGCGCACATCAATGGCTACATCGTCTTCCTTGCGCATGGAGCCCATGGCTGCCAGCCATTGCAAGGCTTCGCTTTCGTCCAGCTCAACGCCCATGCGCCGCGCTGAATCAATAATCTTTTTCAGGTTCTGGCTGGCACTTTCTGAAAGCTGTTCGTTCATCACTTCATCTCCTTGGCAGAAATAGAATGGGATTAATCTCTTTCAAGCATGGCCAGCATGTTCTCAAAGAGGATTGCCTGATCGAGCGCATCTTGCAGGGCGTTGTGAGTCAGGCCGTCTGCCTGACGGAAAAGGCGGTGCAGGTGGCTGCCGGAAGTTTTCTCCCATGGCTGTCCGCTCACGCCCATATAAAAGGCTTTGATATCCAGCGCTTTATGGCCGAATGGATTGCGGCCTAAGTAGCGAATAAAGTAGGTGTGTACGAACATCCAGTCGAAAGGTGCATTGAAGGCTACAAAGATGGGCCTGTGAGAAGGCGGGACGACTTGATGAACCCACGCTTCAAAGTTCAGCAGGGCCTGCGCGGGTGGTAACCCGTTTTTTCGCAGCATTTCCATGTCCAGACCATGCACCGCCATGGCCTGCGGGTCAACTGCATCGCGGTCGGGTTGAATTTCTACATAAAAGGTCTGACGGGGCTGCCGGACGGTGCAGGCGCCAATCGAAAGCAGGGCGAATTGATCGGGAGTGGGGCCGGCAGTTTCCACATCTACACTGATGTAGGCGGGCATTTCGGCGCGTATTTCGGTGAGTGATGGCGTGGTCATGTCTGTCAGTATAACCCGCTTGCCCTTTAAATTCAATCATCCGTGTAAAGAAATCCCATTCGCGGATAACCCTGCATCTGTCACTTAATTAACGCGCCGGGTTTTTTGCAGAGATGTTTTGGTTTACTTCTGACGGCTGAGGTTGACCAGATAAATA
>DLXG01000311.1 GCA_003448875.1 Anaerolineaceae bacterium | reverse complement strand
AAACTGCTCGAGTACGCTTTTCACCAATCGAGTGCATCCTGTCTGAGATCAGCCCAGTGGTTGGTACCCATGTTGGGCCGGGTACAATCGCTGTTGCATACCAGGCGGGAGGGTAAAATATCATTGGATTCTCCATCCCCCTCAGAGTAGGCTGTTTTTGCAATGCTCTGGGCAGATTCAACTCCTGCCGGGAAGACCGCCATCTTCCTTCCCCTGTAAGAAGTGTCCTTTTCGATAAAGGGCACTTCGATTTTAACGGTTTATCTTGACACGATGAAATAGAGTCTTATAATTGTATAACCATATGCTTATATAACGATCGTGAGGAACACATGGTTGCAATTACAGACAAGACCGCTTTATTCACGAAGGCAAAATTAATGCGGGGGTTTAGCGACCCATCTCGGCTTTCAATCCTGGAAACCTTATTAGATGGTCCCAGGAAAGTCAATGAAATCGTCATGGCGACTGGATTAAGCCAACCCAACGTTTCGAGCCACCTGAGTTGTCTGCGCGACTGCGGTTTGGTCAGTACCCAATCGCAGGGTAAGTTTGTGATTTACCAGTTGAGCGACCCGCGCGTCAACGAAATCCTAAACCTGTCCAGCAGCCTGCTGGCGGATGTCGCGCGCGGCGTGTACGAATGCACCCGCTATGAACCAGAAACCAAATTACTGACAGATTTATCCAAGGAGCAAATTAATGGCTAATCTTAGGACGATGGAAGTTCCCGTCAAGGGGATGGATTGCACCGAATGCACCCAGCATGTCCACCACGCCATACAGGATCTGCCCGGCGTCAAGTCGGTCAATGTTCTGCTGGCCGCGGAGAAAGCTACGATCCAGTTTGACCCGACTCTGGTCGATCTCCCGATGATCCGCAAAGCCGTTGCCGGGGCCGGATATAAAGTCCCGGAAAGCGTACCAGATCAAACACCACCGGCCCGCACCCTCCAGGACTTTACCCGACCAGTTCTGACCATATTTGGCATCGTCTTCGGCGTGGTGCTGTTTGTGGTCGTCTTTGGCGAATGGCTGGGTTGGTTTGAACAGATTACCACGTTGGTGCCCTGGCCGATCGGTTTCGCCTTGGTGCTGGTATTTGGTTACCCGGTTTTCAAAAACGTGGTACAGGCCACCCTGCGCCGGCAGATCATCTCGCACACCTTAATGACGGTTGGCGTCATCGCGGCGCTGGCGGTTGGCGAATGGGCCACCGCGGCGGTAGTGGTATTCTTTATGCGGGTGGGGGATTATGCCGAAAAGTTCACCACCGACCGGGCGCGCAAAGCCGTCCGCGACCTGACCGCTATGGCCCCGCAAACGGCCCGGCTGGAACGGGATGGCAGCGAAGTAGACGTGCCGATCAGCGAAGTGCAGCCAGGCGATGTGGTCATCGTTCGGCCTGGAGAGAAGATCCCAGTAGACGGCGTGGTGCTGGATGGGCAGGCGACCATCAACCAGGCTGCCATAACCGGTGAGTCGATGCCTGTCGAAGCCAGCCAGGGCGCGAAAGTTTTTGCCGCGACCATTGCCCAGATGGGCAGCCTGCGGGTCAAAACGACCCTGGTGGGATCCGACACTACCTTTGGACGGGTGGTGCGCATGGTCGAAGAGGCCGAGGCGAACCGGGCCGAGGTGCAGCGCATCGGTGACCGGTTTGCCACGTATTATCTGCCGGTTGTGGCCGGCATTGCCTTGATCACTTACCTGGTCACCCGCAATCCCCTCTCGACAGCCGCGGTGCTGCTGGTGGCCTGTTCCTGCTCATTCGCCCTGGCTACGCCGATTGCCATGCTGGCTTCCATCGGCGCCGCGGCAAAACACGGCCTGCTGATCAAGGGCGGCCGTTACATCGAACTGTTAGCCAAAGCCGATACGGTGTTAATTGACAAGACCGGCACGCTCACCACTGGTAAACCACGCCTGACGGATGTGGTCCGCTTAAATGGGTTGAGCGAGGAACGCCTGCTCACGCTGGCTGCTTCGGCGGAACGCTATTCCGAACATCCTTTGGCGGAGGCGGTGCGCCAGGCGGCGCGCGATCAAGACTTGCGCTTGTTGGAACCACAAGAATTTGTAGCCGAACCGGGACGCGGTGTCCGGGCTCGCGTCGATGAAACGCTGGTTGAAGTGGGCAGCTGGCGCATCCTGGGAGATCAACCCCTCCCTGCTGCAGCAGCCGAGTTGGAAAAGCAAGGCAAAACGCTGCTCTTTGTCCGTGCCAATCAGGAACTGGCTGGCATATTGGCAGCCTCAGATACTCTGCGGCCAGAAACACCGGCAGCGTTAGCGGAACTCAAACGAATGGGGGTGCGGAGAATCGAGCTGCTGACCGGCGACAACGAGCGCACCGCGGCAGCCATTGCGGCACAGTTGGGGATTGACTATCGCGCCAACTTGCTCCCAGAGGATAAAATCCGCATTGTCAAAGAGTACCAGGCGCAAGGTCATACCGTCGTGATGGTCGGCGACGGCGTCAATGATGCGCCGGCCCTGGCACAGGCGAATGTGGGTATTGCGATGGGGGCCGGTGGCACCGATGTAGCCATCGAAGCCGCCCACATTGCTTTGATGCGAGAGGATTGGACTCTGCTACCACGCGCCTTCCAAATTGCGCAGAGGACCATGCGCGTGGTCAAAATGAACCTGGGATTTACGATGATCTACAACATCGTTGGGCTGACATTGGCTGCCATTGGCATTCTGCCGCCCATTCTGGCGGCGGCAGCTCAATCACTCCCCGATCTGGGTATCCTTGGAAACTCTTCCCGGCTTTTACGGCAGAAGTGAGCGGAACAGAACAATGAAAATGTAAAGAGGTATTCGACCGGATGAAAATCAATTTGCTGTACTTTGACGGGTGCCCATCCTGGCAACAGGCGCTGACGAATCTAAAAACGGCGATCACGGAAGAGAAACTGGATGCATCCGTGCAATTAATCAAGGTGACAACTGGCCAGGAAGCGGTGGATCACCGGTTTCTTGGCTCTCCTTCCTTCCAAGTAGAGGGTGTTGATTTCTGGCCCACGCACCAGGATCGCTTTTCAATGAGCTGCCGGGTCTACGCTACCCCAAACGGATTAAAGGGCTGGCCAAGCGTAGAAATGCTGCGTCAGAAGTTAAGGGATAAATACGGTTTGGAAGAGTCAGTCATGCCGCAAGCAGGATGAAGGGTTAGCGAGAATCTGTGTTATTCGTTTCAGGAGTCGCTGCGCCAACAGCTCATCCTCATAACTTCTACACAATGATCGCGTATGCTTAGGGAAACATGCCGGAAAAGATCTTGCTGATCGACGATGAAGCGAAAATAACCCGCACCCTTAAGCTTTATCTGGAGCAGGCCGGGTACAAAACTGTATCCGTCCAAGATGGGGCGCTGGCCATGCCAGCGTTCCATCATGAACGGCCGGATTTGGTCATCCTGGATATTTTGCTGCCGCATCAAGACGGCTGGGAAATCTGCCGGCAGATCCGTAGCACGTCCAGGGTCCCGATCATCATGCTCACCGCACAGGGCGAAGAGACCGATCGCATTGTTGGGTTGGAATTAGGCGCGGATGACTATATCGCCAAACCCTTTAGCCCGCGGGAAGTGGTAGCGCGGGTTCGGGCGGTCTTCCGACGCACCCAGGGGCAGGTGCAGCCGCCCCGAATGCTGGAAGCCGGGCCGGTCACCTTGAGTATCGAGCAGCACGCGGCAGCGATCAATGGAACAACGGTGGAACTGACCCCGATTGAGTTCGACCTTCTGGCCACTCTGCTCCAGCACCCGGGGCAAGTCTTTACCCGCCTGCAGCTTCTAGAAAACACCCAGGATGCAGCCTACGAAGGTTACGAGCGGGCGATAGACCAACATATCAAGAACCTGCGCGCAAAACTGGGCGATGATGCCCGCAGTCCCCGTTATATCCTGACCGTTTATGGCGTTGGGTATAAATTCGTTTCGTGATTGAGGAAGCCATGCGCAGTCTTTGGGTAAAACTGGTCAGTGCATTCGCCGGCGTGATCCTACTGGGGATCGTAGTCAATTCGCTGTTGATCAACCAACTCACACAAAGCCAGTTCAGCCAGTATGTGACGACTACCGGACAGGCCTGGGCAGCACGCCTGGCGCCTTCGCTGGCCAGTTATTATGCGCAAAATGGCACCTGGCAGGGCGTGGATCAGTACCTGGGCAATTCCAGTTCAATGATGATGGGTGGAACCGGGGAAACCACTTCCCCATCGGAACGCATGGGACCAAGCATGATGGGCGATAACGGGATGTGGAACGGGGGAATGCAAGACTGGATGGGGTCAAGCAGCATGATGGGCGACATGTGGGGGATAATGGATGTACGCCTGATCCTGGCAGATAACCAGGGTAAGGTCATCGCTGATACCGCCCAAACTGCGGTGAACCAGCAACTCTCCGCCAATGATCTGCAGGCCGGCATTCCACTGCAAGTCAATTCACAGCCAGTTGGAACCCTGCTAGCCGTCTCCAGCACACCGGCCAGCAATTCGATTAGCGCCAATTTTCTCAATGCGGTCCAGCGAACGACCTGGATCACTGGATTAATGACCGGCATTTTAGGGCTTCTTCTAGGATTTTTCCTGTTCAGGCAAATTGTCTCGCCGATCCGGACGGTAACCGAGGCCGCTTCAAACATTGCGAACGGCAAGCTCCACCAGCGTGTTCCGGTAAAATCCAATGATGAAGTTGGCACCCTGGCGCGCACCTTCAATCAAATGGCCGATTCCTTGGAACGCGACCAGCACCTGCGCCAGAGCATGATCGCGGACATCGCCCACGAATTACGCACGCCAGTCACCATCCTGCAGGCAAATTTGGAAGGAATGCTGGATGGGGTCCTGCCATCCAGCCCGGAAGAAATCGCTTCACTACGCGATGAGGTCGATTTGCTTTCCCGCCTGATCGCCGATCTGCGCTTGCTGTCCCTGGCGGAGGCTGGCCAGTTGAAGCTCGAAAAAACGATGGTCCCTGCCAGACGGATCGTCGAACTAGCTATCGAAGGGTTCCAGATGCAGGCTGCCGAACAGAAGGTTAATCTCGTGACAGACGTGGCGGATGGCTTACCGCCGGTATTCGTAGACGCCGATAGGATGAATATGGTACTTCGAAACCTGATTTCGAACGCGCTGCGATACACGCCGGAAAATGGGGAAATTGTCGTCCACGCATCTCAAAAGGATGGGGAAGCGATCCTGAATGTTACGGACACCGGCCGAGGCATTGCCGTTGAGGACCTCCCCTATGTGTTTGATCGTTTTTACCGGGCAGATAAGTCACGCAGTCGAAGCAGTGGCGGATCGGGGATCGGACTGGCGATTGTCAAGCAGCTAGTGGAAGCGCATGGTGGAAAGGTGTTGGTCAAGTCTCCGGTTTATTCTAATTCAGTGCAAGAAAAAGGCGGGACCTGCTTTACTATACAAATGCCATATAGTGATATTTAAACCAAGCTTTTAATGCGATTGATCGATCGTTTTGCAGATAAGTGGGATCGATATTTTTCCGCCACAGCTAATTACAATTCCATCTATTATAACGACTGGCAATTGACCCTCGTCTGGAAGCGCTGGGCATTCAGGGTCAAACAAATCATGGTACCGAACGGTGACTTCATTCCCATACCTTGCTTTGATCTGCCCAGCTGCCCACTCGGCTACCTCCCGCCAGGTTTCTTGAATGCCTTCTTTGCAGGCCACCGGCGCGCCGATGATAACAACCTGATGCACAGAGCACCTCCTCTCCGATCCGCTTGCTCAGCAACAGCCGCTGGAACGGCGGGCAAGTGAGGCAAAATCCACGCCCAACTGTTGGCTGATCTCCTGATTCACTTCGCGCAAGAAGGCGACAGCTAGTTCCTGCGTCATCAGATGGTCCTGAATGGTTTCATTTGTGCCGACCGCGCTTTGTAGTGCGCGCAGCTGCGTCAGGTCTACTTGAGAAATAGCGCCTGTATTTTGCTGCCTCCGAATTTTCTGCTGCAATGCAGAAAGGTCAGAAAGCAATTGCATCGCCTGCGGATCTGCATGCAACCTTTGTACTGCGGCTATATAGCGCAGAAATGGTTCAGATTGGGTCAAATTTTCCGCCAGACTGGACGTTGCTTCCAGTAAGGTGATGGAAACCCCGGCGATGTTCGATGTCATTTCGATCTCCTTAGCCACAGCAGCCTCCTGTCCGGCAGACACTGGCATAATCCAGCCCGATGGCCTTCGATAACAGATCGCCAAGCTCTTGGGACAAAGCCACCAATGCTCCTTGTGCCTGGTTGTAGGCAATGACGGATGGCTGCTGGTTGACCCGGTCGAGGAGAGTCTGAAGTTCCTGGCGATCCTCAGCGCTCACTGCATTCAACATCAACAGTGCTTTCAAAGAAGCCTGCTTTTTCTGAAATTCCTGAATGGCGCTTTGAGCTTCCGCATCCTGTCGGAAGGTGAAGAGGGCCTGTTCAAACGCCTGAAATTGCGGCGCTTCCGCAAGGACCTCGGCAAACTGCCTGGCAGCTTGCATCACCACTTCTTTGGAAGCAACTTCTAAATCATTCCAGGTTGTTTCGACCATTCCGAGGCTCCTTTTTACTGACCTATTGTATTTTCAACAGCAAAGTCGTTTTGATAAATTTGCTCAGCTAATTCGGCTAGCATTGTCAGCCCCTTGATTTCCTGCGGCAGGAGGGGAATTTGTACCAGCGGCAGTCCAAACCGATCCACGATGTCACTCAGGTACTTCTCCTGCATGGCGCGGCGGGCATGGGTGAAGGGCGTATTGGCTTGCTGCGCTGGAATCACCTGATTGGCGACCACCAGACCTGGCCGGATCCCGACGGTGCTCAGTTCTTTTGCAGCACGCCAGGCTTCAAGAATAGGCGTAGCTTCGGGGTACATCACAAAGGCAAACGTGCTCTGCGCTGGATCGCGCATCATCTCGATCACTTTGCTAAAGCGTTGCTTAGCCACATCGTCAGCAGCAGTGGCATCGACCGATGCAAAGATCTTTACATCCAGCTGCTTCGACCAATCCACGGGTAGTTCCAGCAGGCGCAAGGTATGGCCAGTCGGAGCAGTATCAAAAATCACCGCCTGCCATTCCTCCAAAGAGGCATATTCAATGAACTTATCGAAGGCTGCCATCTCTTCGGTACAGGGTGAGTTAAGCTCCTCTTCCATCACGGCGATGGCGCTTTCCGGCCGTCCGCGCCGGCGGGCATCTTCGAGGATGCGCGTCTTATAGGTTTCCGCCGCGGCTTTTGGGTCAATCTTGACCGCCCACAAATTGGGCTGGCCGGCTACCGGCGCGATTTCGTCACCCACCGGGCTGTCGAGTACATCGCCCAGATGTGCTGCTGGATCAGTGGTTAAGAGGAGCGTTTTGTATCCCTGCCGTGCCAGCCAGACGGCCGTGATGCAGGAAGCTACCGTTTTGCCCACGCCGCCTTTACCGGCAAAAAACACCGTGCGTTGGTGGCCGTTCGGCTGCAGGCGCGACCGCACATCCTCCAGGGGTGTTATCACGGGCATCACCTGGGGCTCAATCGCCTCGGCCTGAAAGGTTTTCTCCGCGGGGTTCCCATCAAAGAAGATTTTCGCAACCTGGCTTAGCCGATGAATGCCTTTAATTTCCCCAGACAACAAGGTCATGAATTGCTTGGAATAGGGCAGATCCTTTTTAATCTGTTCCAGGTAATGGGACTGCATTTCCGCCCGGGCAGCAAAGAGCGCGTTCTGCGTGCCTTCGGGTGGAATAACGCCATTGACGATCAGGCGGTAGTTATGGATGCCTAACTTGCTTAGCTCGCTGATAGCTCGCCGGGTTTCCTTGATTGATATCGCTTCTGGGTGCAGGACAAAGATAAAGCTGGTCTGATCGCTCTCGCGCATGGCCGCCAGTGCACGCTCATATTTGTGCTTGGCATCCTGGATCGCTGCGGCAGGTCCCAGGCAGGTTTGCCCGCTGCCCGCGCTGGCGGCGTCGATCGACTGGCTCCATTCCGCCGGCAGTTCCAGCAGGCGGATCGTGTGGCCGGTTGGGGCTGTGTCAAATATGACCACGTCGAAAACCAAAGCATCCTTTTCAGGAGCCTCGAGAAAGTCGGTGAAGCGGTCGAAAGCGGCAACTTCCGCGGTGCATGGGCCGCTCATCTGTTCTTCCATCACCTGCACAATTTGGGGTGGGAAGGCAGCGCGCAGGGGCGCCATGGCC
>DLXG01000146.1 GCA_003448875.1 Anaerolineaceae bacterium | reverse complement strand
AAATATAAAGGTAGATACCCCGATGTAAAAAAGGCGGAAGAGGGTTTCGGGGAGTTGGTCCAGACGCAGGGCGTCCAACACCGATTGTAACCGTTCGGCAAATACCAGATCGGCTGAAGCCAGCAGCAGGGCCAGCAGGCCAACCACTGGCAAAGCCAGCAGCAAGCCACGCAGCACCGCCCAGCCTTGTTTAGAAGCGGGGGATGGCTGCTGTTCGGCCGATTGTGCTTCACGGGTGGTGAGCAGGTTGAACGGGCGGGTTAGAGCCGCAAAAGCCAACACCGCCACAGCCCGGATGTCATCCCATAAGGTGTAATGCAGCCAGTAGCCGTTGAGCAGAGTTGCAGCCCACATCATCAACCCGGCCAGCGCCAGCAATATTCCCAACGCGCGGGTGAGCGGCTCGGCGCGCAAAAAGGCCAATGACGCCAGCCCGAGGATAACTACACTGAGCAGGATATTGGCGCGTGCCGGACGCAAGCCGTTTCGCAGGGTTAAAAACAAAGCCCCGCCAAGCGCTAGAAGCGTCCAGATGGGAAACGAAATCCCCACCGGTTTGTCCCAGAATAGAAAATCAACCCCGGCGGCAATCAGCAGGGCGGTGAACCAAAAGGCATTGGATGATTTCGGCATCGGTTATTTTTTCCTTGATCGTCTTGAGGATTGATTCAGGGGCCTGTGTCCCTGAATGTGAGGTTGGATTGACCGATTGCCGATGGCAGAACTGGCGCAGGTGCTGGGCTGGCCGCTTACAGGGTGGCGACCACTGATAACACCATCGCCAGAATGATCATCACCGAGAGAATGATAAACACCAGCCGCTGCAAGCGCACGGCGCGCTGTTCAGGCGTTTCGCGGGGTGTCGGCTTTTTCTTGCTTTCTTTCGACATGCTTTTCCTCCACAAACCGTATTCATTGTAACGGTGTTGCGTTCAACCTGCAAGGTGATGATCATTCCCTTTCCATCGGAAACGATCATGCCCATGGTAGGCGAACGTCTCTCTCAAAATCTATCACAGAGGTGTCAAAACCTCTCTCAGATGCCCTAAATAAAAAGCCCGGCTGAACCGGGCCAATCAGGACGCCCCCGCCCCAAAGGCAATGCCTGCCCTGTTACGAGGTGGTGGATGAAGTGGTAGACGAACCAGATTTCTCCGATGAGGATGTGGAAGTGCTGGATTCGCTCGAGGACTTGTTTTCGCTGTGACCGTTGGATGAGGTGCGCGATTGCCCGGATGGCGAGCGGTGATCGGTGGCGTAGAACCCCGAGCCTTTGAAGACGATGCCCACCGGCGTATAGACCTTGCGCAGCGATTTTTTGCCGCACTCCGGACACCACGCCAATGGCGGCTCACTGAACTTTTGATTGCGTTCGAATTGAACTCCACAATTTTCGCACCGATAGGTATAGACCGGCATACGACTTACTCCCTCATACAACAACTTGCGCTTTGAACAACGACCTCTTATTGTAAGCCCATTTCGTTAATTTTACATTAGAAAATGGGTGGTGTATATCAAAATTTTGTCAACGCGCCCAATACAGCAAGCCATTCAGCGCGATGGCGTACACGCGCGGAGGCTTGGGGCCGATCAGCACCTCGTTCTGGATGAATACGGTGGGTGTGCCGAAGAAGCCGGTTTTGACCACCTCGGAAAGCTGCTTTTTGACAACCCACTCGGTTTGGGGGTCGCTGGCGCAAAACAGGATGGTATCGGCGTTGTAACCCGCCTCGCTCAACGTCTGGCGGATGAAGGATTCGTCCTCGATCTGGCTGCGTTCGGCGGTGAAAAAGGTGTCCACCAGAGACCAGTATTTTTCCGCATCCTGCCGGTAGGCGCAATAACCGACTTTCGCCAGATAATCGCTGCTTTCTTTGACCGGGTAATACAGGAATGTGAATCTGGCCGCGCTCTTTTCCGCCAGTTGACGCACCACCGGGTAAGCCTTGCGCGAGTACTCGCAGCCGTAGGAACCGATGAAGACGATGCTCTTCTCACCCTCCGCATTCAGCACCGGAAAGCCATCCAGATTGACACCCTTCAGCGAGACCGGATCTTCGCCCGGCAGCACCACCGGGCAGCTTTCGCCCACATTGGAGATCTGGTTGGACTGGCCGGTGGGGTCGAACACGCAAAAACCGCTCTGGTTGAGGCCGTTGCACGAGCCGGTAACGTAGAACAAGTAAACGCCCCGCACGGCAAAAAAGGCGCTTCCCAAAAACAACAAAACGAAAATCCACGAGAGCGGTTCAAAGAAGCGGTTGAGGATGCGCGCGCCGGTTTCGGTTTTGGTGATGACAAAACCGAGGATTCTGGCTTTCATTTTCTCGTCAAAGCCGGTGTTGCACGGGCGCAATGTCACCCGGCGCAGGACACAGTCCAGCGCTTCGCGCGCCAGGGAGCGGTTTTCGGCGCTGAAAACCCCTAAAATGGATAAAACAATAAACGAGATGACGCAGAACATATCAAAGCACCTTGCGAATCTTGATCAGCGCATCCACCAGCTGGCGGGCTTCTTCTTCGGTGTTGTAGAAGTAGACCGAAGCGCGCACTGAGCCGGGAATGCCGCGCGAGTTGAACCACGAGTGAACACAATGCTGGCCCGAACGTACGGCAATCCCCGCCATCTGATCGAGCATCAGGGCGATGCGGTGATGATCCACGCCGGGGATGAAGAACGAGACGATGCCGCTGCGCAAACGGGCATCGGCGGGCCCGATGATCTGCAAGCCCGGCACACTTTTCAACGCTTCGCTCAGGTACTGGTTGAGGGCGGTTTCGTGTTTCTCAATGTTTTCCAGCCCGATCTGCTGCAAGTAGCGGATGGCCGCCCCCAGGCCGATGATGCCGGCGTAATTCTGCAGGCCGGCTTCGAATTTTTCCGGCGGGGGCAGGAACTGGCAATCTTCGTAAGTAGAGGAAGCCACTGTATCGCCGCCGACCAGGAAGGGCTGCATGGTTTCCAGCAGGCGGTATTTGCCGTACAGCACACCAATCCCGGAGGGGGCCAGCATCTTGTGACCGGAGAAAGCCACCCAATCGGCGTCCAATCGGCGGACATCCAAACGCTGGTGCGGAGCGGTCTGGGCGGCATCCAGCAGGACGAGCGCGCCTTGTTTGTGGGCCAGCCGCACGACTTCCTCCGCCGGTATGCTGACGCCATCCAGATTGGAAGTGTAGCCCATGGCCACCAGCCGCACGCCGCCCTGCAAAGCCTGCTGGTAAGCGGCAAGGTTGAAGGTGTTATCCGGATTGGAGGGGACGAATTTAAGGCACACGCCAAACCGCCGCGCCAGCATCTGCCATGGAATCAGGTTGGAGTTGTGCTCTTTGTCGGTCAGCAGCACCACATCGCCGGCCTTCCAGTCCAGCGCGTTGGCGACCAGATTGATGGCCTCGGTGGTGTTGCGGGTAAAGACGATTTCTTCCTTGCGCCCGGCGTGCAGGAATCTGGCGACCTGCTGGCGGGCTTCATCCACCTGCCGGCTGACCTCGCTGGCGAGGCGGTGCATACTGCGCCCGGCACAGGCGGGCGTTTCTTCGTAGTATCGCTGAACGGCCTCGATAACGGCCTGCGGGCGCAGGCTCTGGCAGGCGTTATCGAAGTAAATAATCGGTTTACGGCCGTTACTCCAGCCGAGTAACGGAAAGTCCTGTCTGATTTTTTGAATGTTCATCGTCTCACTGCCGGTAAAGGTGATCTCGGTTAACCCGTACCATTATACTCTACATTTTTTACCCGATTGCCAGTGGCTTAAGTCCATAATTTCAAAGACAAAGGAAACATTCAACCTGTCATTTCTCGCTTTTTCGCAAAATGTCAAGTTTTTGGATGATAGCCAGCGCACCAAACCACAAAACTGTATTAACCGGCAACATCGTGCGGTCAACGGAAGTTCTCAGGTGATAATTCAGGTCAAAGGGGGTAGAGAGGTATATCATCAATATTCCGAATGAATACATCATTGCAGTAGCCAGAAAGAATAATGGGGCGTGGTAGCTTTTATTCAATAAATACAAGGTTATTAACAACAAAAGAAAAATGGTCAGCGAAAGATTAATCTGTTCCCCCAAATTCTGTGAGATGAGGATGAAGGATTGATCGGAAATCCTTTCAATGATCCTCCGAAAAAATCCTTCACTGCCGAGTTGTAAATCGTTTTTTAAGTTGAAAGCAAATTTGTAATACGACCAGACAATGAATGGGAGAAAAAGAATACTGCTCTTTAGAATAAGACTCTTACCAAACTGGATTGATTTTACGAGAGAGAACCTGTCTTTTCTTAGAAGAACAGAGAAGGAGAATACCATAATCGTCACAACCAACGCCAGTTGTCCTTCGTTCTTCAAATACAGACAGGTTGCCAGAAAAGCAAGCCCCGCCAGAAAGTACAAGGAGTTCCTTGTAATGATGAAGTGGTAGGCTGAAAGAATTGCCATACCAAAATACAACGCAAGATAACCGTCCATGTATCCATTCCATAACCAATTACCGATGAGAACGACGGGAATAACAAACAAGATATAAGTCTTATTCTGATAGAGAAAGGAAATCATACTCACGATAACTGGTACGAAAAGGAATATCAAAGAAATCTTTGGAAGGTACTCATTCCAGTAGCCAAACAGACTGGCAACCTGAGCGGCCATGAGCGGGATCAGCTTGGGGTAATCCACATGGGAAAATTGGATAGAGGGATGTTGCCAGCCCGCTTCCACTCCAACCGTTTGAGAGAGATAAATCATCTTGCCGTGTAAAAACCAGATTGAGCGAGCATCCCACTCAAACAGGGGCGTTCCGATGATCAGGAGGAGATATAAACCGGTCAGGAAGGCGGCCAAAAGCCACCATTCCGGTTGACATAATTTAGTGAGTAAGGCTTTTGGCTGAATATATTTTCGATTGGTCAGAAACAAAAGCATCCATCCGGCAAGGCTTAATATACCACTGACCCAAAGAGCCGTTTTTACATGTTGAATTATCAACGTTACACCAAAGTTAAGGACTATTCCGCTAAGGATAAGAACAGCTAAACGCAGGGGAAATTGTTCTATGGTTATTGAAAGCGATTTCTGCCTTCTCAACCAGAAATCCATTAACCACCCGAGTCCAATGAAATAGATGAGGGCGAAGGCAACAAAGGCGATAATAGTAATGGAATCAAGGACAAAGGACAAGAACGACCTCCCCCTTCTGGTCAATTTTCTGGCAGAGGCTGATGAAATCTAATCGCTCGGCATCTTCAACCAGGTAAAATTGATACTTCGAATCGCTTTCCAGTTTGACCGGCCAGTTGACCTCAATTGCACGCTGGAGCTTGAGAGGGTCTTCCCTCAACTGACCTAGCAGGTTGAAATCGGGCAATTGATTGGCCTGTACCATTGCCCGGATTTCTTTTACCTCAGCGGGCATATATTGTGAGGGCAGCACATCAATGCCGCTATTCGGTTGGAATACCTCTTCCGCGATCTTTCTTTTATTCTCATACACGGATGCAGAATTATCCCGAATGGTTGTGATGGTATCCAAGAACTTTGGGTAGAACAGGACAGGGATGGATAGAATGATGAATAAACCCGCAAGGGATTTTTCTTTCAAAAGGAAAATCCATAGCAAGGTTATTAATGAAATTACTAAGAGTAGAGGGTGCTCCCAATTTAAAAAGAGAAGAGCAAGTAATATTGAAAGAAATGGCAATGATGGGGG
>DLXG01000068.1 GCA_003448875.1 Anaerolineaceae bacterium | reverse complement strand
CAGTTCCTTTTCTTCGCCGTTGACGGTGATCTTGAAGGTGTAGCGGTTGGTGATGGAACTGTACAGCATTTGCAGGGCGTTGACACCGGTGACGTTCTTGATGTTGATGATTTTTTCTTCGGCTTCGCTGAGGGTGTGCGGTTTGAAATGGCGCAGGGCTTCCAGCCAGTATTCCAGATCGCCGGCGGCCGGCATCAGACGGGCAGCCGCTTCATCGGAAAGGTCTTTCCACCACAGGTTGAAGAACAGCGTGCGGTTGGTCAGGTCGGCCACAAATTGCTCCACCCGTGCCGTCAGCGTTTGGGCGGTCTGATTCTGCGTATCTTCGGAAAACAGCAGCCCGGCATAGGCGTACAGGCGCGAGCCGAGATTCTGGATTTTCTCCAACTGACGCAGGATTTTCAAAAATTCCTCAACCGGAATATCCTCGCGCAGACTGGCGCGGTAAGTTTCAAACTCGGCCACCAGTTGATCGAGGGTCTGGAAGGCGGCTTCCAGTTCGCTGCTGTTGGGGGCGGGGAATAAATCGCTGAGGCTCCAGCGGGTTTGCTGATAACGGATATCGGTGGTGGTCATCCTTCTTCCTCTCTCTGGTTGAACAAAATGGATTTGAGTTTCTGGCGCAGGTGATCAATCGGACGCAGGCTGTCGTCGTGAGGGTCGTGGTAATGCCACTGCTGCCAGCCGTTGACCGGTGCAGAGGCCAGCTGGCGGGCAAGCATGTGGATTGAGCCGCGCATTCCATTATACTCGACTCGTCCATCGGCTAACACCCGTGCAGCCAGTTCTGGCCGTCCTTCAAAGTACAGGCTTTGCCCGGCCTGCAGCAGGCCGTGTTCAAGCAGTGCGCCAAAGGGCAGGCGCGGCTCGCGGCGCGGGTTGGTATGAGTCAGCGCAGCCGGCGGCGCAGAAGGTGCATTGGCCAGCCGGCGGCGGGCCAGTTCCACATAGCGCGGGTCGCGCTCAATCCCAATCCAGTGCCTTCCCAGCCAGCGGGCTACCTCGCCGGTGGTGCCGCTGCCGAAAAACGGATCCAGCACCACATCGCCGGGGTTGGAAGCGGCCAGCAGGACGCGGTAAAGCAGGGCGCGCGGCTTTTGAGTGGAGTGGGCTTTGGCCCCGTTTTCGCGCAGGCGTTCACTGCCGCTGCAAATCGGCAGGTGCCAGTCGCTGCGCATTTGCAGATCGCCGTTGAGCGATTTCATGGCGTGGTGGTTGAAGGTGTAAGGCTTGCCGCGTTCCTTTTGAGCCCAGATCAGCGTTTCGTGGGCGTTGGTGAAGCGCACGCCGCGGAAATTGGGCATCGGGTTGGTTTTGACCCAGACGATATCGTTCAGAATCCAGAAGCCCAGATTTTGCAGGTGATACCCCACCCGGTAAATGTTGTGATAACTGCCGATCACCCACAGCGTACCGCTCGCTTTCAGCACGCGGCGGCAGGCACTCAGCCAGTTGATCGTAAAGGTGTCGTAGGATTGAAAGTCCTGAAACTGATCCCAGTCATCCTTGACTGCCTTCACCCGGCTGTGATCCGGCCGCCACAGTTCATTACGCAGTTGCAGGTTGTAGGGCGGGTCGGCAAAAATCAGGTCAACCGAGTCGGGCGGCAAGCGGTTGAGCACCTCCACGCAGTCACCTTCGATGACCTGATCGAGCGGCAGGCTGGACATGATTTAATTGTACCTGAAAAGCGGGCAGACGGGCTTTTCAGCGCGGGCAGGCGGAGACACTCCCCAGCGGGTCTTTGGCCTGCCCGAACCACACCACGGCGTAATTCTGATAAATGCCGATACCCATCGCCCCCCACTTCATGCCCTTCCAGATGTCGTCCTCAATGATGACGGCGTTATGACCGCTGCTGCTCTTCCACGCGTTGAATGCCCCCTCGGCGGTGGCCTGTGCGCTGTGACAGTAGGCAATTTCGTAACCGTAATCGGTGTAGATGCCGTTGGTGATTTCTTTGGGTTTCAGCCACATACCGCTGGCATTTTGGTGATCGGGCGTGTAGCAGACCGGTGTCCAGCTGCCCTTATCCGACCACGAGTGCAGGTTGCAATCACCTGTGTTCGGGCGGTTTTCGTACAGGTCACGCACGTGGGCCTGCGCCACGCGGGTCAGCGATTGGGAGAACGGCACGGGCGGCAGGCCTTTCTCGCTGCGGTAGGCGTTGATCAGATTGCCCAGTTTTTCTTCTTCACTGCTCAGGCAAGTGCTGGCCTGCCCGCCAGGCGGGTTGACGGGAGCGTTGGCAATCAGCGGCAGGTACACCCGGTAATTTCGGCAGTTGACCTCGGGTGTGCTTTCCATCTGCGGTGAAGCCTGCACTCCCGGCAGGGGTTGGGAGAATAAACCCGCCAGCCAGAGCAGTAAACCCGCCCAGAGCATCATTCGGCTAAGGATGCGCATAAAAATTTTCCCCGCCATAAAAAATAACAAAATAAAACCAATGGACAACTTATTTATAACAAATTTACGATTAATCGAAATTAGTCTTTGCAAAATTGTTAAGCCGGATTGAAAACAAAGCCTTTGCGTCTGGGCGTTAAGATCAAGTTATTGCGGTAGAGAAAAACCTCAACGCAAAGACACAAAGACGCTAAGAGGGTAGTTGGTTTCACCTCCGCAACAGCCTTGCGGCAGACCGCCGTGCCGTGCTTACAATCAATCCTTTGCGCCCTGGCGTCTTGGCGTTAAGATCATGTTGCAGGGGCAGAGAAAAACCTCAACGCAAAGGCACAAAGACGCTAAGA